>NZ_ANNO01000217.1:0-3665 GCF_000409565.1 Pseudochrobactrum sp. AO18b | reverse complement strand
CCATACAGACATATAAAAAAGGGCGGAATTTCCGCCCTTTTTTACGTCACGCCTTGGGAGCAATTAAATCGTACAAATGGTCGAGCGGGTCAGAAAACGCACTTCACGGCCATTATCGAGCGAGAACATACCGCCCCGCCCCGGCACCACATCAATAATCAGATCCGTATGTTTCCATGCTTCATATTGCGAACGGCTGATATAAAACGGCGCACCGCCAATTTCACCCAATTGCACATCCTGATCGCCGATCAGAAAATCACCTTGTGCATAGCACATCGGCGATGAACCATCACAGCAACCGCCGGACTGATGAAACATCACAGGGCCATATTCTGCCTGCAATTCGGCAATCAGTTTGAGGGCGTCAGGCGTCGCAGTCACTTTGTTCAGCGGCGCTGTATTCGTGTTCATTTCTGCTTCAGTCATGACACCCTCCTGTTTGTGGGCTATTTGGTCATATCCATCACGATACGGCCTTCGATTTCACCTTTGCGCATCTTGTCGAAAATCGCGTTGATATTCTCCAGCCTGTCAGTGCTGATCGTCGCCTTCACTTTACCATCTGCAGCGAAATCAAGCGACTCCTGTAAATCCAGCCTTGTGCCGACAATGGAGCCGCGCAATGTCACACCATTCAGCACCATATTGAAAATCGACACCGGAAACTCACCGGCAGGCAGACCGTTGAAAGCAATCGTGCCGCCACGCGACATCATCCCCAGCGCCTGCTGAAACGCTTTTGGCGAGACCGCTGTCACCAGTGCGCCCTGCGCACCGCCATCGGTCAGTTTTTTCACTTCGGCTGCCGGATCATTACTGGTTTTGGCATTGACGGTTGCAACTGCACCCAGTCGTCGCGCCAGATCGAGTTTGGCATCATCAATATCGACAGCCACAACATTGAGCCCCATGGCTTTGGCATATTGCACAGCCATATGGCCAAGCCCGCCGATACCGGAAATCACCATCCAGTCACCGGGTTTGGTATCCGTGACTTTCAGCCCTTTATAAACGGTCACACCAGCGCAGAGTACCGGCGCGATTTCGTTAAACTCGATATTCTTCGGTAAATGACCGACAAAATTCGGATCAGCCACCACATAATCGGCAAAGCCGCCATTCACAGAATAGCCGGTATTTTCCTGAGATTCACACAAGGTCTCCCAACCGCCGAGACAATGGTTGCAATAGCCGCAAGCCGTATAAAGCCACGGAATACCAACGCGATCACCTTCCTTGACATGTTTGACACCGGCACCAACGCCGGAAACATAGCCCACACCTTCATGTCCCGGAATAAATGGCGGATTTGGTTTCACCGGCCAGTCGCCTTCAGCCGCATGAAGATCGGTGTGACAAACACCGGATGCCTGAATAGCAACCTGAATTTGCCCCGGCCCCGGCACAGGTATCGGCACTTCATCAATTGTCAGGGGTTTTCCGAATTCACGTACAACAGCGGCTTTCATAGTTTTTGCCATAACAATCTCCTTTGGCAGAAAGAGAGGCACTGCTTCTGCTCCATTCATGACACCAACATTACGGAAAGTCGGCGAGCCGGATTGACCGGATCACCGTGGCTGAAGCATTTCACAATCAGGCCGGATCAGCCTGACAGCCGTGGAATGCAACCACATTCAGAGCGTTTGCAACGCATCCTACTCACTGCGTTCGCTCTCATTTTTTGTTTTTGCATATCTCCCCCGAAGTCATGACCGGCTTCGGGGGAGATCATTTCGTCAGATCAAAAGAAGCCCAGTTTTTTAGGGCTGTAGCTCACCAGCATATTTTTGGTCTGCTGGTAATGATCGAGCATTTTCAGGTGATTTTCGCGCCCTATTCCAGATTGTTTGTAACCACCAAAAGCCGCGTGTGCCGGATAAGCATGGTAGCAGTTTGTCCAGACGCGCCCTGCCTGAATACCACGGCCAAAGCGGTAAGCACGGTTGCCGTTACGCGTCCACACACCGGAACCAAGGCCATAAAGCGTGTCATTGGCAATCGACAGCGCTTCCTCATCCGTTTTAAAAGTCGTGACAGAAACCACAGGACCGAAGATTTCTTCCTGAAAAATCCGCATCTTATTGTGGCCTTTGAAGACCGTCGGCTTCACATAGAAACCACCGGCCAGATCACCGCCCAGCTGGTTGCGTTCGCCACCGGTCAGCACTTCCGCACCTTCCTGACGACCGATATCCATATAGCTGAGGATTTTTTCCAGCTGCTCCTGCGAGGCCTGCGCGCCGATCATGGTTGCCGGATTGAGCGGGTCACCCTGCACAATTGCCTCAACGCGCTTCAGGGCTTTTTCCATGAATTTGTCGTAAATTTTTTCATGGATCAGCGCACGGCTCGGGCAGGTACAGACCTCACCCTGATTGAGCGCAAACATCACAAAGCCTTCAATGGCCTTGTCGAGATAGTCATCATCTTCCGCAGTCACATCTTCAAAGAAGATGTTGGGTGATTTACCACCCAGCTCCAGCGTGACCGGAATGAGATTCTGACTGGCATATTGCATAATCAGACGACCGGTGGTGGTTTCACCGGTAAAGGCGATTTTGGCTATGCGCGGGCTGGAAGCCAAAGGTTTACCGGCCTCAAGACCAAAACCATTAACAATATTCAGCACACCGGCAGGCAACAGATCGCCGATCAGTTCCGCCAGCACCAGAATAGAAGCCGGTGTCTGCTCAGCCGGTTTCAGCACCACACAGTTACCCGCAGCCAGTGCCGGTGCGAGTTTCCACACCGCCATCAGGATCGGGAAGTTCCACGGAATAATCTGCCCGACCACGCCCAAAGGTTCATGGAAGTGATAGGCGACTGTATCGTGATCGATTTCAGAAATACCGCCTTCCTGCGCACGGATAGCACCGGCAAAATAGCGGAAATGGTCAATCGCCAGCGGCATATCGGCATTGGTGGTTTCGCGGATCGGCTTGCCGTTGTCCCAGGTTTCGGCTTCGGCCAGCAGTGCCAGATTATCCTGCATCCGGTCAGCGATTTTATTGAGGATCAGCGCACGTTCTGCGGCACTGGTGCGCCCCCATGCTTCTTTCGCGGCGTGGGCGGCATCAAGCGCCAGTTCCACATCTGCCGCATCGGAACGGGCAATCTCGCAGAGAACCTGCCCGTTGACCGGTGAAATATTCTCAAAATAACGTCCGGATTTCGGTTCGACCCATTTGCCGCCGATGAAATTGCCATAGCGTTTGGCAAATTTAGGATGAACTGTCCGGCTTACTTCAACCTTGTTCATTGTCTCTCTCCCTGTTTTTCGCTCATTATCAGCACGCTATCTCTCCTCAGATAGACATGCCTGAACTCACAAATAATGTTGCGGGAAATACGCGGCTTGTCATGAGGCCAGCGGAGCACTCATCACAAACTCTTGCCCGCAATGTCGCAAGAATGAGACAGTTTGAGAGATGGCTTTAAATTCGTGCATCCCGTCCAAAAAACATTTCACATTTTCCGGAATGCCGCGCGGCTCAGCCGTTTCGTCTGATCTGCAAACGGTTGAGCTTACGATGCAGGGTTGCACGGCTCATGCCAAGAATTTTGGCTGCCGAGGAAATTTTACCCTCAGCCCGTGCAAGGGCGCGGATAATGACACCGCGTTCAGCTTCGGCCATATCCATATCCTGCTCAGCCAGCGT
>NZ_ANNO01000216.1:0-18803 GCF_000409565.1 Pseudochrobactrum sp. AO18b | reverse complement strand
TTATGCTCAGTGACAGGTGCCAGAACAATGCGGGCTTTCTGGAAATGATAGCGGAAATAATCTGTCTCAATCTTGCGTGCCGCGTCATTCACCGCAGCAAAAATCAACCCTGCATAGGCCTCAGTCAGGTCAGACCGGCAGGAGGATACATCAAGCACAGCAACAAGTTGCCCTGTATGATCGTGGATCGGGGCAACAGAGCAGGAAAGCCCAGCATTTCTTGCATGAAAATGCTGGTCACGGTGAATTGTCACTGCGCGTTGCTCGACAATACAGGTGCCAATGCCGTTGGTACCCTCACAGGCTTCACTCCAGACGGCACCCGTCCACAGTCCCCATTTATGAAATATCTTATCGTCCGCAACAGCCCCGCGCCGCTCCACCGGCACACCAGTACCGTCAGCCAGCAATACACAACAACCGATACCGCCAACCGACAGAAACAGACGATCCAGCACCGGTTGTGCCAGATGGGTCAGCGGCTCGACATATTCCTGCACTTCGCGCAATTTTTGAGCGGTGATAGTTTGGGGTTTGCCGGGATCCTGCGGTTTCAACCCGTGCAGACGAGCAGACCGCTGCCATGAGGCAACGAGAGCCGAGCGTGCTGCACCGCTGCCACGAATGGCAGAGTGAACCCGCTCCGCATGAGCGCTGAAGACTGACTGACCTGCCGCGGCGGATATTTCGCCTGACTGAATGCTCATTGCTGGCTCTCCTCCAGAGCTTCACTCAGTGTCTGCACAGAGAATGGTAGTCCAGATTTATGCTGCTGTGAAGAGCATGAGGATGAGACCCAAAGGAGGAGAAACTATGGCTGTAAAAACAAACACCGCAGCTTGATAAATCAGGCTGCGGTGTAAACTTAAACCAAAGCAAGAAGACCAGTTTTACGCCGCTTCCTCATGATAACCGGTTTCGGTTTTCATAAACTGATCCAGCGCCGCGATCTCGTTTGCTGTCATGACCAACCCGCGTTTGCTGCGTCGCCAGACAATATCTTCTGCGGTCAGTGCCCATTCCTGCACCATCATATAACGCACTTCAACTTCATAAAGATCGGCGCCAAAATGCTGACCGAGATCTTTATAATCCGCAGCATTGCCCAAAATCCACTGCGCGCGCGTACCATACATACGGAACAGACGTGCCGCATGAGACGGCGCCAGAAAAGGATAATGCGCAGCAAATTTCGCGCTCATCCGGCCAAAATCCTGCACCGGAAAGTCACCGCCCGGCAACGGCGCCTTATGTGTCCATGGCGCACCTTTTTTACCGAGAAAATGCTCAATCTTCTGCATCATGTGCTCGGATAAACGGCGATAGGTCGTGATTTTGCCGCCGAAAATATTAATCAGCGGTGCTTTATTCTCACCGGCATCATCCTTCAGCACATAATCGCGCGTGGCTTCCTGCGCCTTATCTGCACCGTCATCATAGAGCGGGCGGACACCGGAATAAGCCCAGACAATATCTTCGCGCTTTACCGGCTCGCGGAAATATTCACTGGCGGCAGAGCACAGATAATCGCTCTCGGCATCAGTGATTTCCACTTTCGCCGGATCACCGTGATAGTCCTGATCTGTGGTGCCGATCAGCGTAAAATCATTTTCATAAGGAATAGCAAAAATGATGCGCCCGTCATTATTCTGGAAGAAATAAGAACGATCGCCGTCGAATTTCTTACGCACCACAATATGGCTGCCCTGCACAAGACGCACATTATGCACCTCAGCCAGACCTTCCACACCGGCAAGTACGCGGTCAACCCACGGGCCTGCAGCATTCACCACGAGCTTTGATGTCACCTCACTGGTTTTGCCCGAGCGCAAATCCAGCAATGTCAGATGCCAGATATCAGCAGTGCGCCGTGCGGCAATGACTTTGGTGCGGGTGCGGATTGTTGCACCGCGCTCTTTGGCATCCATCGCATTGAGTGCCACAAAACGTGCATCATCAACCCATGCATCGGAATATTCAAAAGCCTTGGTGAACAGGTCTTTCAGCGGTGCCGCAGCCTTATCGGTTTTCATATTCAGGGTGCGGGTTGCAGGCAGCAATTTGCGCCCGCCAATATGGTCGTACAGGAACAATCCCAGACGCAACAGCCAAGCCGGACGCACACCGCCGCGATGATAAGGCAGAATGAAGCGCATTGGCTTGACCACATGCGGGGCATTAGCCCAGATCACTTCGCGCTCCATCAGGGCTTCACGCACCAGCCGGAATTCATAATGTTCCAGATAGCGCAACCCGCCATGAATAAGTTTGGTTGCACGGGAGGATGTACCGCTTGCCAGATCTTTCATTTCAGCCAGACCGGTGCGGAAACCACGCCCTGCAGCATCGCGGGCAATGCCGCAGCCATTAATACCGCCGCCAATAATGAAAATATCGTAGTCCGTATTTGCAACCACGTCGCAAGCTCCGCCGAAAATCATGTCAATTCAATACGTAACTGCTTGAAGCACGGTAAATTGACACGGCTGTGACACATGAAAAACGGCGCACCGGAATCGTCTTCAATCCGGCATCATCCGCAATATGAAAGCAATATAGTAAAAAACGAAACTAAATCGAGCTAAAAAACGAAACTTCACAAAAATAAGAACGCGCAAAAAACTTATGCAGTCGCGAGATAAAACCTGTCAGGTCTTAAAGTTTCAAAGCTTCAATCAACTGCACATCATGATCAGCGCAAATCTGACGCAAAGACGGTTCAATGCACTGATCGGTGATGAAAGTATCAATCTGCGATAAATGCCCCATCCGCACCGGTGCGCTGCGCTCCATCTTGGTGGAATCTGCTACCAGAATAATATGACGGGCATTGGCGATAATCGCCTGCGCAACCTTTACTTCGCGATAGTCAAAATCGAGCAATGCACCATCGGCATCAATCGCTGAAACGCCGATAATTGCATAATCCACTTTGAACTGACGGATGAAATCAACTGCCGCCTCACCGACAATACCACCGTCACTGGCGCGCACAACACCACCGGCAATAATGACTTCCAACCCTGAATAGACGCGTAAGCGACTGGCGACATTGATATTATTGGTAATCACCATCAACTGGCTATGCGACAGCAAATGTTGGCTCACCGCTTCTGTGGTGGTGCCGATATTGATGAAAAGCGATGCGCCTTCCGGTATCAATGCAGCTGCAGCCTGACCGATTGCCTGTTTTTCCGAGGCTGCGATTTGCCTGCGCGCTTCATATTCCAGATTCTCCACGCCGGAGGGAAACAAAGCGCCGCCATGGGTACGGGTCAGCAATTGCGCACGGCACAAATCATTGAGATCTTTACGGATTGTCTGCGGGCTAACCTGAAATTGTTCAGCCAGATCATCAACCAGCACCTGACCTTTCAGCTTAGCCTGTTCCAGAATGGCACGATGACGCGGAGAGTGCTGCATAAAAATCTGCCTGATTTTACCCATTAAACGGACAAAACGTGCCTGATGCGGATTTATCCTCCGCGCCCGCTCTGATTGTTTTTGAATGCGGTTTCAGGAAATCCGGCTTTCGCTTCTCCTGAAACAGCTTTGCATGTCAGGATAACTAATCAGTGGCTGAACACAAGCAGATCAACCTCATATTCAAATAAGTTTGTTTTGTATCAGCATAATTCCACAGACAATTCCTTTCAGACTGACAAAGCTGCTCTCTCAGATATGCCTGACTTACCCGCCACAGGTGTGTCAGCTGCTTTTGCTGTGACTTGCAAATATAAGGTCAATGCACTGACCAGATGGTAGAGGATTGAAGCCGGCACATGACCGGAGCAATGACTTCCGCTCTTATCAACGCGGTCAATCCACAAACCACGTTTTGCCGGATGCAAATGCCAGCGAAACAAAGTGGCGATGCGTGTTTCGATTTCCGGCTTCATATTCTGACCATTATAGCCATCGAGCATGATTGCGGCTTTGATCGCCTCACATTGCTGCCAGCTGCGGCTACTGCTATCCACCGGCCTGCCCTCACGCGACACCACATTATAGGCCAGACCTGTCGCCCGGTTGATCCCGCTGGAAATCGCATTGCTATACAAACGGTGCGCCATCCGCTGTGTGTTTTGGCAACCGGTGCGCTTGGCATAATCACTGAGCAACGCTGCCCATTCAAAAGCATGACCAGGTTCTGTGTGGTCACCCCGCGCATCTCGCACCCGCTGCCAGTTCGTAGTGAAATATTCTCCCAGACACCAATAATCACGATCAAAAAAATAATAGTCACACAGAGCTACAATCTCGGCTGCACGATGGAGAAACACAATATCTCCGCTCACCTCATGCCATGCCAGACAGGCTTCGAGATAATGCATATGCGCATTACTGCTGAGTATAGTCTGCGGATTAGAGCGGTCAGCAGATGTTTCGTAAAACCCGCCTTTAGGGTGTGCCAGTCGGGCATCCAGAAATGCAAAAGTCTCCTGCGCTAATTGCAGAGCCTGATTATGTCCCGTCTGATGAGCATAGCTCAGTGCAAGCAGCATACAGGTCTGATCGTAGAGATTTTCCTGACTTTCCGCCACACTGCCATCAGCATGAAATGACTGCACCCAGCCGCCATTGCGACTGCGCCCTTTTGCCTGCATGAAGAGCAGACCATGAGCAATCAGACCAGCAGCCTCCCCGCTCCATCCCGCCTGAGAACTTTTCGCAAAAGCATAAATCTGCCGTGCCATTGTCCGTGAACGGCGAAGGCCTGCAACCGGCAACCCCTGCATAGAAAGGCTTTCATAGAAACCGCCATGGTGATGATCGGCACCACGTACAGACCAGAGGGGCAGTGCCTGTTCAAATAACCAGTCCTGCACCTTTTGCCGGTGCGTACCCGACAGAGAAATGGGTGCTTCATAATATAATTCTGCACGATTTTGCTGCGTCAGCTGCCTGACAATGGCCTGCACATGCTGGCTCTGTGCCAGCGGAGCCACAAAGGTTGCATCCTTAGTGGCAATAACAGCCATATCATTCAGGCCGAACACTGCGAGCAATCCGCGTTCACTGCGGATATAACTGTTGTTGCAATCATGGGCGATCACGTCCCCACACAGCACATTGCCGCAACTATCCTGCGGTTGATGTTGGAGCAAAGAGTGCCATGAGCCGAGATCACTCCAGCGGAATGAAGCCGGTATCAGCACACGTCTGCCTGCTTTTTCCATAATCGCAAGATCGAAGGAAATCGCAGGCACAGACTGATACAGATATTCCGGTAATCTTATCGCATTATCGTCGCGCTCTGCCTTATCGAGTGCAGCCTGCACAGCCAGCCAGATATCCGGTGCATATTGCAGAAAGGCGTCCCGCATAATGCTTGCCCGAAACAGGAATATGCCGGAGTTCCAGAAGTAATTTCCCTGCCGGATAAAAGACAAGGCACTGTCATAATCCGGTTTCTCAGTAAATCGGCTGATAACATAGCCTGCGCCATGCGGTTCACAGGCCTGAATATAACCATAGCCGGTTTCCGGCCGTTCCGGCAAAAGCCCGAATGTAACAATCGCTCCTTGCGCAGCAGCAGGAACTCCCTGCGCTACGCTCTGCCAAAATTGCTCTGTAGTCGATATTTCATGATCTGCCGGACAAAGCAGGATCAAAGCATCATCACTGCCCGATAATGCAGACAGCGAGGCCAGTGCTGCAACAGCAGCGGTATTACGCGCCACTGGCTCTAAAATTGTCCCGATTTCCCCCACATCAGACATAGCAGAAATTATTTGTGCAATTTGCTCGGAATGAGCCTGTGCACCGATCACAGAAATTCTGTTCTCGGGAGCAAATTGCAGGCGCTTTAAAGTCGCGAGCAACAGACTCTCATCGCCGGACAGGTGATGAAATTGTTTCGGCTTGTCAATTCTGGAGAGCGGCCATAAACGTGAGCCACTGCCGCCGCACATCACAAAACTCAACAACGGCAAATTCGTATGATTAATTCCGTTGAACTTTCCGATTTCCCGATCAAATGCCATAGCCAACGCCCCCGCCCAAGCTATTCAAAAAACTTAAAAACCGCCCTCAAAATCGGGTAATTCCCCTGCCCCGAATTGTCTCAAAACATCATTGATTGCACGCAGCATGTCATTGCGCCTCTCAAGCGAGACCGGACTCTCGGCAACCACCACCAAATCCGGCTTGTTTGACGATGCACGGATCAATCCCCATGTGCCGTCAGCCACTGTGACACGCGCGCCATTGATCGTCAGAAGCTCCATAATCTTCTGCCCTGCGAATAAACCACCCGCCTCAAACAAATTGGCAAAATAGTCCTGTATCCGGCTAACCAGCCCGTATTTTTCAGTATCACAGCAAGGAATATTGAGCGTCGACGTTGCATAGCTGACCGGCAATTGCCGGTGGAGCGCGGCCAAGCTCTGATCCGGATTGGCAGCCAGCATTTCGCAAACCGCGATGGCGGTTGCCAGACCATCATCATAACCCAGTCCCAAAGGCTGGTTCAAAAACACATGGCCGGATTTTTCAAACGCCGCCAATGCGCGGCACTCCCCCATGTGGCGCTTAATATAGGAGTGTCCGGTTATCCAATATTCGACCGTTGCCTGATAAGCCTGCAATACCGGATCACTGCGAAACAATCCGCTCGATTTCACATCGACAATAAAATGCGCGGCTTTGTGCTTTTCTGAGAATTGCCGCGCCAATAGCAAGCCAATACGGTCAGCATAAATAATATTGCCCTCATGATCCGCCACACCGCAGCGGTCGCCATCACCATCAAAGCCGAAAGCCAGATCAGCTCCATAGGTCCTGACCGCCTCCGCCATTGCTTTTTGCATGGGAGCGGCTTCCGGATCAGGATTATAATGCGGAAAATTCCAGTCCGGCGCGCAGTCAACTTCCACAACATCACAACCAATCCGGCGCAGAATTTGCGGAGCGAACAGTCCCGCAGTGCCATTTCCGCAAGCAACAACAACTTTCAGATGGCGTTTTAAAAAGCGGCCTTTTGTTAAAGCTGCGGAATAAAGCTTTTCGATATTATTGACGGAATTATAGCTTCCGCCTTTAGCCGGCTCAGCCTGATGCTCCAGAATAATTGATTTAAGCTCAGCCATATCTGCCGGTCCGAATGTGTAAGGGCGTTCACAGCCCATTTTCACCCCTGTCCAGCCATTTTCATTGTGTGAGGCGGTCACCATCGCAACAGACGGCACATTCAGTGCAAATTGCGCGTAATAAGCCATAGGTGACAGTGCAAGCCCGATATCAAAGACCTGCATCCCGCCGGATATCAGGCCTTTGATAAGCGCTGTCTTAATCTCGAACGAATAGCTACGCAGATCATGGCCGACCACAATTGCCGGTTCAATACCGCGCTGCCGTATCATCTGCGCCAACCCTGCTCCAACAGCCACTATGCCTGCCAGATTAATCTCAGCGGGTTGTTCAGCACCCGCAAAGCCATACCACCAACGCGCGTCATATTCGCGAAAACCTTCCGGACGGATCAAAATTACCTCATCCGCCGGAGACTCACTTGTAAAATACTGAATGGACTGCTCTGTATTGATCGCGGTGGATTGCATTATTTGCTCCTGAAAAGAATCAAAGAACATGCATGACCTGAACGGATGTCATTCCGGACGGCTAAAACTCACTCAAAACTGTTTTGTATTCCTTCTTTGACCATAGGATCGGAAAATCATTTTTGCCAAGCGATATTTTGCAAAAACCGGACAAATCCAATAAATCTTAATCTGAAAATTTAGCCATTAAATAATTGATTATATTGATTTATTTATAAACTCATAATCAAGATCAATGCACATATTGCGTTGGAAAACCGGCCGTTTCCGTACAAAAATCAATTCTGACAACAGTGAAAATCAGACGCAAAAAGCTTATAAATTTCAATAATAAACAGTTGTTTTGATTTTTTTGCATAATTCGCTTGCAGGGAGCAAAATGCGGCGCTATAAGCCGCCTCACGGTCAACGGAGCGTAGCGCAGCCTGGTAGCGCACCTGATTTGGGATCAGGGGGTCGGAGGTTCGAATCCTCTCGCTCCGACCATCACACCTTAAGCGGTGTTTATAAATTTCCCTATAGAATTCAGTATTTTGAACGTGGATGATTTAATCATCGCACGTTATTTTTATATTTTAGCACCGGTACCGGCGACCACGTTTTTAACCAAAGGTTAACTACGCCAGCAAACATAGTCATTCAAAACCTGTTTGCACCACATTTTGCCGAAGTTTTTCACGTTATGATTTTCAGCATTATCACTTTGCTGTTTTGCGGATCATCTTTTTCGCAAGACGGAATGTTTCATTTCGCCCCAGAGATTGCCTGCCTGAAAGATCGCCTAAATGAAAAAATTCCTTCTTATTTTTGCTGTTTTTCTGGCTGGTTGCGCCTCTGCACCCAAATCAGTCAATAATGCCTGCGCGATTTTCGATCAGCGCGACGGCTGGGTGAATAACTGGCATAAAGATGCCAAAAAAGCCGAGCGCGATTTTGGCGTGCCGATCCCGATCATGATGGCGACGATCTACACAGAATCAAGCTTCCAGCCCTATGCGCGTCCGCCACGTACCAAGCTGCTCGGTTTCATTCCGTGGAAGCGACAGTCTTCCGCCTATGGCTATTCACAGGCGCTGGACGGCACATGGGCACGTTATACGCGTGAAACCGGCCGTTATGGTGCGAGCCGCACCAATTTTGGCGATGCGATCCATTTTGTCGGCTGGTATCACAAACAGAGCAATATCAGTAACGGCATCTCTCTGAGCGATCCGTATAATCTGTATCTGGCTTATTATTCCGGCCATGGCGGCTATGCAAAAGGCAGCTGGCGCGGCAATGCCATGGTGCAACGCGCCGCCAAAAAAGCCACCAATATTTCGCAGCGTTATGCAGCACAGCTTCGCAATTGCGGACGTATGTAACTAGAGTGCATCCAAGATAAACTGGAAATGCTTCTGATAGCTGAGCCGGTTCAGACCGGCCCGGCACCGCCATAAGCAATAAAGAACGGATTGGCATAGTCGCTGTCTGACGGTTGGTTGCGCTTGCCATAGGTCAGCGGCTGATCATCCAATGTCAGGGTCTTACCGCCTGCCGCACGCAATACCGCATCACCTGCTGCTGTATCCCATTCCATTGTCCGGCTGAAACGCGGATAGACATCAGCCTGACCGGCGGCCAGCAGACAGAATTTCAAAGATGAACCGACGCTCACACAGGATGCGATTGCCTGTTTCTGCAAATAAGCATCTGTTTCCGGTGTATTATGGGAGCGACTTGCGACAGCGGTTTTCTGCTCGCCGCATTCACGCACCTGCAGACGTATTGCACCAGTCAGAGCATGTGGCTGCACATCATATTGCCATGCACCGGACGGCGACCCGCAATAGAGCTTGCGGCTGACCGGTGCATAGACCACACCACTCACAGGAACCCCGTTTTCAATCAGCGCAATATTGACTGTAAAATCACCATTGCGCAGCACAAATTCTTTTGTGCCATCCAGCGGATCAACAAGGAAAAAACAATTACGAATCTCGAGAGGCCCGTCACCGGCAGCCATTTCTTCTTCAGCAACCACAGGTACATCGGGCAGATAAGCGCGCAAGGCTTTGAGAATAACCTCTTCGGCAACGTGATCGGCTTCGCTCACAGGAGATGCATCCGGTTTCAGACTGATCTCACAACCAGTCTCATAAAACCGCATAATCTCGTGACCGGCCTCAAGCGCTGCCTGCTGCATCACCGCCATGAGATCATCATTGGCCAGTGACGTCTTTTCAATGCTCATGCTAAATTCCTCACGCCCGTTCAGGGCGATATATAACATTTTCCCCATCGAAGAAACATGGATCTCTGAGCGTTAAATCGACCAGCCCTCATCGACCAGACTATGCATGAGACCACGCTGATTGAGATATTTCTCGATCTCATCAGCCAGATCATCCACACTGCCTGTCTGCCCGCGCAGGTGCAGTTCCGGCGCTTCCGGTCGTTCATAAGGGGCATCAATGCCGGTAAAGTCACGAATTTCACCGGCGCGGGCTTTGGCATAAAGCCCTTTCACATCTCTGGCCTCACAGAGTTCGAGCGGCGTATCGACAAAGATTTCGACAAAATCATGCTCACCGGCAAGATGACGCCCCAAAGCACGATCCTGCGCCAGCGGTGCAATCACCGACACCAGCACAATCAGCCCTGCATCCAGCATCAGTCGCGATGTTTCAGCAATACGGCGGATATTCTCACTGCGCTCCTCCGCTGAAAAGCCGAGATCGCTGTTGAGGCCATGACGCAGATTATCGCCGTCGAGAATGAATGTATGTTTGCCCGCCAGATGCAGACGTTGTTCCAACACTGTTGCCAGCGCCGACTTGCCGGAGCCGGACAGACCGGTAAACCACAACAGCGCCGGTTTTTGATATTTCTGTTCCGCCCGCTCCGCCGGTGTAACTTTTGCCGCCTGTACGTGAATATGCGAAGCCTTGCGCAGCGAATGATCGATCAAACCAGCGGCAACGGTAGCATTGGTCAGCCTGTCGATCAGAATGAAAGAACCGGTCGCGCGGTTTTGCCCGTAAGGATCAAAGGCCAGCGGCGCGGAAAGCTGCAACGCAACCTGCCCGATTTCATTCATCTGCAACTGGTCAGCCGGTTCCTGTGCGAATTGTTTTTCCGTGTTTTCAATATCAATCCGGTAATTGAGTGTATTGACGGTCACACTGACCTGATCGGTCTGACTACGCAGCCAATATTGCCGCCCTGCCCGCAATGGTTCCGGTGCAAACCAGACCAGCTTCGCCGCTAAGCGATCACTCACCTGCGGTCGCGATTGCGGATGCGTCAGCATATCGCCGCGGGAAATATCGCGCTCATCTTCCAGCACCAATGTCACTGCCTGTCCGGCATGAGCAGTTTCAAGCTCGCCATCTGCCGTCACAATATAACGGATTGCAGAACTCACACCGGAACGGGCAACCGTAATTTCATCGCCGACACTGACCTGCCCAGAGGCAATGGTGCCTGCAAAGCCACGAAAATCCGCATGGGGACGGCTGACATATTGCACCGGAAAACGAAAATCCTGTTCGGTATCCGCTTTACTGTCCGTTGCCACAGTCTCCAGCCATTCCAGCAGTGAAGGCCCCTGATACCAAGGCATATTCTCTGAAAATGTGCGAATATTATCGCCAAAGCGTGCCGATACCGGAATGGCCTGAACAGTGCTGAAGCCCAACCCTTGCGCAAAGGCCTCATAATCCTGCACAATCTGATTAAAAATCACCTCATCATAACCAATCAGGTCAATCTTGTTCACCGCCAGCACAATATGGCGAATGCCTAACAGCGAAGCGATAAAACTGTGACGGCGCGTCTGCTCCAGCAGTCCTTTGCGGGCATCAACCAGCACGATAGCGAGGTCGGCAGTGGAAGCCCCCGTCACCATATTACGCGTATATTGCAGATGCCCCGGCGTATCGGCCACGATAAAACGCCGCTTCGGCGTAGCAAAAAACCGGTAAGCCACATCAATGGTGATGCCCTGCTCACGCTCCGCCTCAAGCCCGTCCACCAGCAATGCAAAATCAATATCATCGCCTGCCGTGCCATGATTGCGGCTGTCCTGATGCAGTTGCGATATCTGATCTTCAAACAGGGTTTTGGCATCATAGAGCAGCCGCCCGATCAGGGTGGATTTACCGTCATCAACAGAGCCGCAGGTCAGAAACCGCAAATGCGATTTGTGCTCCTGCGCCTCCAGATAGTCCGTAATCACGGCATCTGAATGATCTGCACGGGTGATACTATCCGTCATCAGAAATATCCTTCCCGCTTTTTCTTTTCCATAGAACCGGCCTCATCGCGGTCGATCAGCCGCCCCTGCCGCTCCGATGTGCGCGTCAGCAGCATTTCTTCGAGAATTTGCGGCAGTGTTTGCGCCTGCGATTCAATCGCGGCAGTCAGCGGATAGCAGCCCAATGTGCGGAACCGCACCATACGGGTTTCAATCTTCTCACCCGCGCGCAATTGCAGCCGCTCATCATCGGCCAGAATGAGCATATTATCACGCTCGACAACCGGACGGGGTGCCGCAAAATACAGCGGCACGATCGGGATATTTTCCTGATGAATGTAATGCCAGATATCGGCTTCCGTCCAATTGGACAGCGGAAACACGCGGATCGACTCGCCTGTCTGGATGCGTGTATTGTAAATATTCCACATTTCAGGACGCTGATTTTTCGGATCCCAGCTATGGGTCGCATTGCGGAAGGAAAATACCCGTTCCTTGGCGCGGGACTTTTCCTCATCGCGCCGCGCACCGCCAAAGGCAGCATCAAATCCATATTTATCCAGTGCCTGACGCAGGGCTTGTGTCTTCATCACATCCGTATGCACGCTTGATCCGTGAATAAACGGATTGATACCGGCTTCCACGCCCTGCGCATTAATATGCACCCGAAGATCAAGCCTGTGCGCCTTGGCCTGAGCATCACGAAAGGCAATCATTTCTTTGAATTTCCATGTCGTATCAACATGGAGAAACGGAAATGGCGGCGGTGCCGGATAAAAAGCCTTGCGTGCCAGATGCAACATTACGGATGAATCTTTGCCGACAGAATAAAGCATCACCGGCTTTGTAAAACTTGCCGCGACTTCGCGGAAAATATGGATAGCCTCGGCCTCCAGTCTTAGCAGATGGGTCAGCGGCGCGACAGACCGGCCGGACTGTCGACCAACCTGACTATCCGGGGTAAGCGGCACAAGATCCGCTACATGCAGTGCAAGGCTCATACTCAATTCCGTATTTTGTCCGGCCTTCATTTCACTCAGAGAAACGCTGTTCCGGCGATGAAACATGCGCATCATCATGCCGAAAGACCGCACAAGTGAGAAAGGATGATATCTTTAAGTTTGCCGGCGAATGTCATTTTCATTGCGCGGGAGAAGCCAGACATGGAATGCCTTTCTCCGATAACCGCAAACGTGATTTTCCGCAGCTTTCGCCGAGCTTTTGTCTTGCGCACCATCTGCCGCTCAGCATAACCTGCCGACCGGAGAGCAGACGGGGATGATTTATGGAAAAGACAGCTTGTGTGATTGCCGGAGCCGGTGTGGTTGGTCTGGCCATTGCCCGCGAAATGGCAATGCGCGGTTTTGAAACTCTGGTGCTTGAAGCCGAACATATGATCGGCACGCAAACCTCGTCGCGTAATTCCGAAGTCATCCATGCAGGCATTTATTACGAGCCGGATAGTCTGAAAGCCCGCTTTTGCGTTGAAGGTAAAGAAAGGCTCTATGCCTATGTGCAAGCACAGGGCATTCCGCATAAACGCTGCGGCAAGCTGATTGTCGCCACGTCTGAAGCTCAGCATAGTGCGCTGGACAAAATCGTGGCACGTGCCGAAGCCTGCGGCGTGCATGATCTGCAACGGCTGAGTGCGGCAGAAGCACAGGCGCTGGAATCCTCCATCCGCTGTACTGCCGCTTTATTCTCCCCCTCCACCGGCATTATCGACAGTCATGCTCTGATGCTGAGCCTGCAGGGCGATGCGGAAAATCATGGAGCAGCTATTGCCTTCAACACCGAAATCCTGCGTGTTGAGCAGATTGACGGCGGCTTCTCTATTACCACCCGCGACCGTGAAAGCAGTGAAGAATTCACGCTGGAAGCCGAGCGCTTCATCAATGCTGCCGGTCTTGGTGCACAGGCGATAGCCGCAACCATAGACGGGCTGGCACCGGAACATATTCCGGCATTGCATCTTGCCAAAGGCAATTATTTCTCAGCATCCGGCAAAAACCCCTTCTCGCATTTGATTTATCCGGTGCCGGTAGACGGGGGCTTAGGTGTACATCTGACACTAGATCTCAATGGGCAAATGCGCTTCGGCCCTGATGTGGAATGGCTGGAGCAGGTCGCCCCGCAGACAGGTCTTGATTATTCGGTTGATCCGCAACGTGGTGACAGTTTCTATGCTGCGATCCGCCAATATTGGCCGGAACTGCCGGACGGTGTTTTACAGGCGACCTATAGCGGCATCCGCCCGAAACTGAGCGGCAGCGGCGAAACGGCAGCGGATTTCCGCATTTCCGGCAGTGACGACCACGGTATAACAGGGCTTATCAACCTGTTCGGCATTGAAAGTCCGGGGCTGACCTCCAGCCTTGCCATTGCCGCTCATATCAGCACATTGGTAAAATAAAAGGCACAAATACCGGAACGATATTTGTGCCTGAAGTCGCAATTTTCAGCGTGAATATTACTCAGGGATATAATTCAATATCGGGCCAAGCCAGCGTTCTACATCCGCAACCGGCATATTCTTACGATTTGCATAATCCTCCACCTGATCGCGCTCGACCTTGGCTACACCGAAATAATAGCTGTCCGGATGCGAGAGATAGAGACCGGAAACTGAAGAACCCGGCCACATCGCATAGCTTTCCGTCAGTTCCACACCTGTGGTTGCCGTGGCATCGAGCAGACGGAACAAAGTCGTCTTTTCCGTATGATCAGGCTGCGCCGGATAGCCCGGTGCCGGACGGATACCCGCATAAGGCTCACCCACCAGCTGATCCGGCGTGAAAGTCTCATCCTTCGCATAGCCCCAGAATTCTTTACGCACCCGTTCATGCATGGCTTCCGCAAAAGCTTCCGCAAAACGATCTGCCAGTGCTTTAACGAGAATGGAGGAATAATCATCATTGGCGCGTTCAAAACGCTCTGCAATCGCCACTTCCTCAATACCGGCAGTGACAACAAAACCGCCGATATAATCCGCCTTGCCGCTATCCTTTGGCGCCATGAAATCCGACAGTGCCACATTCGGACGACCATCGCGCTTCGATAGCTGCTGACGCAGCGTGTAGAATGTATCCGTATGCTCGTGACGACTGTCATCCTTATAAAGATGAATATCATCACCCACCACATTGGCAGGCCAGAAGCCGATCACGGCTCGCGGTGCAAACCATTTCTCGTCGATGACCTTTTTCAGCATAGCCTGCGCATCTTCATATAGCTGACGCGCGGCAGGGCCTTGTTTTTCATCATCAAGAATTGCGGGGAAGCGGCCTTTCAGCTCCCATGTCTGGAAAAACGGCGTCCAGTCAATATAGCGTGCCAGTTCTGCCAGATCATAGGTTTCAAAGACTTTGGTACCGAGGAAAGACGGCTTCGGCGGGGTATAATTTTCCCAGTCCAGCTTTTCGCTATTTTCGCGGGCGCGCGCCAGCGGCAGACGCTTCTTCTCCGCTTCACTACGCTCATGAGCGGCTGTCACCTTGGCGTATTCCGCGCGGATATCGGCAACATAGCCGTCTTTCTGCTCCGGCGACAAAAGCTGCGATACAACACCAACGGCACGGCTGGCATCCAGCACATAGACCGTCTGGCCACGCTGATATTTTGGATGAATTTTCACCGCCGTATGCACACGGCTGGTCGTAGCGCCGCCAATCAGCAATGGCAGGTCAAAGCCCTCGCGCTCCATCTCTGCGGCCACATGCACCATTTCATCCAGCGACGGTGTGATAAGACCGGACAGACCGATAATGTCCACCTTCTCGTCTTTTGCCACCTGCAGGATTTTCGCGGCTGGCACCATCACACCGAGATCGATGATTTCATAATTGTTACAGGCCAGCACAACACCGACAATGTTCTTGCCGATATCATGCACGTCGCCCTTCACAGTGGCCATCAGGATTTTACCGGCACTCTGGCGGGTTTCACCACCATTCTGTGCCTTTTCTTCTTCCATATAAGGCAGCAGGACTGCCACGGCCTGTTTCATCACACGAGCGGATTTCACCACCTGCGGCAGGAACATTTTACCCGAGCCGAACAGGTCCCCCACCACATTCATACCGGCCATCAACGGGCCTTCAATCACATGCAGCGGACGCTCGGCGCTCTGGCGGGCTTCTTCCGTATCAGCCTCAATATATTCGGTAATACCGTTGACCAGCGCATGTTCAATACGCTTCTCAACGCTCCATTCGCGCCAACTTAAGTCTTTCTCTTTGGCTTCTTTACCGGCAGTGCCGCGAAAACGCTCGGCAATTTCCAATAGGCGTTCGGTCGCATCCTCACGACGGTTCAGCACCACATCTTCGCAGGCTTCACGCAATTCCGGATCAATGGATTCGTAAACCGCCAGCTGACCGGCATTGACGATCCCCATATCCATGCCGACCTGAATGGCATGATAGAGAAACACCGCATGCATCGCCTCGCGCACCGGCTCATTACCGCGAAACGAGAAAGACAGGTTGGACACACCACCGGAAATATGCACATGCGGCAGGGTTTCAATGATTTCCTTGGTCGCATCAATGAAATCATTACCGTAATTATTATGCTCTTCGATCCCTGTCGCCACGGCAAACACATTCGGATCAAAGATGATATCTTCCGGCGGAAAACCGACCTGCTCGGTCAGAATTTTATAGGCGCGGGTACAAATCTCGACCTTACGCTGCTTAGTATCCGCTTGACCGGTCTCGTCAAAAGCCATCACCACCACGGCGGCACCATAGGCACGCACCAGTTTAGCGTGATGGATAAAGGCTTCTTCACCTTCTTTCAGGGAGATAGAATTGACCAGCGGCTTGCCCTGCACACATTTCAGACCGGCCTCGATCACATCCCATTTGGAACTGTCAATCATCACCGGTACACGGGCAATATCCGGCTCGGCAGCGACCAGATTGAGATAATCAACCATCACCTTCTGGCTGTCGATCAGGCCTTCATCCATATTGATGTCGATGATCTGCGCACCATTATTTACCTGATCGCGGGCAACATCGAGCGCCGTGGTGTAATCACCGGCAGTAATCAGTTTTTTGAACTTGGCGGAACCGGTGACATTGGTACGCTCACCAACATTCACAAACGGAATATCCTTGGTCAGCGTAAACGGTTCAAGACCGCTCAGACGCATCAGTGGTGCCAGTTTCACCGGCTTACGTGGCTCGTATTTGCCTGTGGCTTCAGCAATCGCGGTAATATGCTCCGGCGTAGAACCGCAGCAGCCGCCCACCACATTGACCAGACCTTCACGCGCAAAACTCTCCATCTGCGCGGCCATCACTTCCGGTGTCTCATCATAACGGCCGAACTCATTCGGCAGACCGGCATTCGGATAGGCGCAAACAAAAGTATCTGCCACACCTGAAAGCTCTGCCAAGTGCGCACGCATCGCATTGGCACCCAGCGCACAGTTCAGACCAATGGTGAACGGACGCGCATGGCGCAGCGAATACCAGAAAGCTGTCGGCGTCTGGCCGGACAATGTGCGGCCGGAAAGATCGGTAATTGTACCGGAAATCATCAGCGGCAGACGGATGCCTTTTTCGGCAAAAACCTGCTCACAGGCAAAGACCGCAGCCTTAGCATTAAGCGTATCAAAAATGGTTTCGATCAGAATAATATCCGAACCGCCATCGACCAGACCATTGATCTGCTCGGCATAGGCAATGCGCAGATCATCAAATGTCACAGCGCGGAAGCCCGGATTATTCACATCCGGCGACAGGGAAGCCGTACGGTTTGTCGGCCCCAAAGCTCCGGCGACAAAACGGCGACGACCATCCTTGGCTTGCGCACGCAGAGCGGCACGGCGGGCTAGTCGTGCACCATCGCGGTTCAGATCATAAACCGCCTCTTCCATGCTGTAATCGGCCTGTGCGATAGAGGTGGAAGAGAATGTGTTGGTTTCGAGAATATCCGCACCGGCCATCGCATAGGCATAATGAATTTCTTCAATTGCCTGTGGCTGGGTCAGTGTCAGCAGGTCGTTATTGCCCTGCAAATGACACTCACAAGCGGCGAAGCGCTCACCACGGAAATGCTCTTCATGGAAACCCAGCCCCTGAATTTGTGTACCCATCGCGCCATCAAGAATGAGGATGCGTTCACGGGCAGCTTTCTGCAAAGCGGCAAGCACTTCCGAACCATCCGGCTTTGCAGCGACGGGGCCAAACAGATCATCCAGTGAAGTGCTCATTATATTTCCTGCCTGTTACGCAAATAGTTTTGAGTTGATGACATAAACATATCTTTATGTCAAATGCGCAATCCTTCCATTCCTGCTTCCTCCCGCTCACCGAACGCGCCATTGCCGTTATGATTTGTGAAATCACCGGCATAAATTCGCCGCAGTTTTTCCGTGGCTTCAGCGTATATTGGAAAAAGCAAATTCCGGTTTGTATCGCGGGAATAATTACAGTCATGCAGCGTTCATCTCTCAGAGAGTACCATGCCCGATGCGCCGGATAAGCATATGTCATGAAACGCTGACAGAAGATTATTGAGTGCGCCTTCATTGAGGAGAAACAGAAATGAGAAAACTGCTTTCTTATTTTACTGCGGCGCTGACAGCGCTGACTATGAGTATTTTGTCTTTCGGCACCGTAGCGCAAGCGCAGCCGGTTGCTGCCGCTCATAGTGCTGTGCTGCAGGATATGACCGCAGCAAAACAAGGCCTGAGCCGGAATGTTCAATATTATCCGGAACGCCGCGAATATCGTGAAAGACGGCATTATGACCGCCGTTACGACCGTCGCTATGATCGTCGTTACGATCGCCGCTATGACCGGCCGCGCCACTGGAACCGTCCGCACTACCGGCCGTATTACAGACCTTATTATCAGCCGCAGTTCCGTTATTACCGCCCGGCACCACCACGCTATTACCGTCCGGCACCGGTTTACCGCTCCGGGCGTAATGCCCATATCAACTGGTGCTATAACCGCTACCGGTCTTACCGTGCGTCCGACAATACATTT
>NZ_ANNO01000215.1:0-18512 GCF_000409565.1 Pseudochrobactrum sp. AO18b | reverse complement strand
GGGGGGCGTTTTATTAAAGTCAAACTTTATCAGCTGATCAGGTAACATAAGAGCCGATTGAAGCCGCAACCAGACCGATCGCCACAGCAATCAATGCGCCGTAAACACGCGGCTTATCCAGCAAAACAGCGAATGCCGAAAACCATGCGACGATTGCCGCACCAAGTGCAAACAAGAAGCCGGGCTTGTCATAAACCACAAGATTTACGGTTATCAGGGCACCAATAATCAGCGCGCCGAAAACGATCATCATGCCCATGGCATATTTTTCATAATCGTCCATATGCATTTCCTATGTACCAGCCCGTGCGGGCTTAAAGCAGTTTTAAACACAGCCTGCAGTGCAATAACCGCCAGCTTGTCATCATTTCAAAGCCAGACAATCACTTTTAACGTGAATCTTCAACTGCAGATCATCATGAATATCAGCAATCGCACTGCTTTTCAGGGGATTATTTCAGGCAATGGTTGATGTGAAATCAGCCGAATAGCGCATTTCGCGCAACGGGCGCACAGCCTGAGTCGTCGCATCATAGGTCGGATGCGCCTTGAAAGCCGCCAAGGCTGCTTCGTCACGGAACTCGCCATAAACAACCAGATCAATCCTGTCACACATCGGATCAACTTTGCTGTTCGCTACAACTTCAAAACATTCGGAATGGGGAATCGTCGCCAGAGCCCGTAAACGGCGACATACATCCTCCACGTCCTGATCTTTTTTGACGCTGAAAAATACAATATGCCGTATCACGAGTGTTTCCTAACCAGCCGGTTGATATGAAGAATGGTTATCTATCATATGGGCGCCGGAAAAGTCATCTTCAATTCAATGTGAAAATTGAGCGTTAAGCCGCTTCACGGTCTGCTTCCGTGCCCGGAGCCAGCCGGACTTCAAGACCGTTCAGATCCTGCGTCATAATAATCTGGCAGGAAAGCCGCGAATTATCCTCGACATGGAAGGTCTGGTCGAGCTGATCCAGCTCTTCATCCTGCGGATCATAGAGTTTATCCGCCCATTCAGGCGTTACATAAACATGACAAGTGCCGCAGGCACAGGCACCGCCGCATTCCGCTTTAATATTCAGGCCCCAGTCACGGATCACTTCCATAACGCGAAAGCCTTCGAGAGCCTCAAGCGTATGCCGCTCGCCCTTTTGATCGGTTACATGAATGAAAAGTGTATCAGAACTCAAAACGATGCCTTTTGAACAGCGCAGACTTGGGAGATATAATGGTAGATAATGTTTTCAGCACATAAAACAAGCTTTATTCCTGCCTCCCTGCCCCTAAACCGTGAATTGACCATAGTGAAAACTATTCAGGCTGTATTGAAAACAGCTGATCTTACAGACCCTGTCGCCGCCGCCAGCTATATCCGGCCAGCCTCTGCTCGGCACCATGAATGCCACCGGCAACCGGCTGATAATAAATACCGCTATCGTGCAGTTCTCCGGTAAGCAGACGTTGCAAAGTCCGTGCATCTTTAACCTGCAGCGTGTCAAAACCGGAGCGCAGCATCGCACTCACCTGATCAATATGCACAGCGCCTGATGCTCTGATCTCACCGGCAAATCCGTAATGAGAGCGCAGCCGTGCGGCTTTGGAAAAAGAGCGCCCGTCATTAAAAGCCGGAAAATCCAGCACCAGCACATCAATCCGGTCGAGACCGGCTAGCAGCGCATCCAGCGTTTCACCGGCTTCCACCCGCACACCGATACGGATATTGCGCAGGCGATTTGGCTGTGTGTTCAGCTCTGCCCAGAGTGTCAGCGATAGCAGCACAGCTGTGTGACCCGCAATTTCCTCAAGCGTCTCAACCGCTACAAATTCATCCTCGGTCAGGCCGCTGCGTGACCAGACGACAGGTAATGCAACATCCGTCATGCATCTGCTCCCTTTGTTTTATCCTGCTGCAAATGCTGCTCCAGCCCACCCAGATGAATACCGCATTCGGTTTTACCGGAACCTGACCAGCGCCCTGCCCGCTGATCCTCACCATCACTGACCGGCCGCGTGCATGGCATGCAACCTATGGAGCGATAGCCTTGCTCCACCAGCGGATGCGGCGGCAGATGATGCGTCTCGCGGTAAGTTTCCAGCTGTACTGCATTCCAGTCTTTGAGAGGATTGATGCGGATATGCTGCCCTACAGCCTCGAAAGCGGGCAGACTGTTACGCGTAGCCGCCTGAAACTGCTTGCGCCCCGTGAACCATGCCTGAAATGGTGCAATGCCCTGTGCAAGCGGCTGGACTTTGCGTAAATCGCAGCAACGGTCTTTGTCCGTCAGACACAGTGCGCCCAGCGGATCATGGGTTTTCAAAGCACTCGCATCCGGCAGAAGATCACGGACATCTGTCAGCCCCAACTCCTGCACCAGTTGTGCCTGATAGCGTAATGTTGCCGGAAAATGCTTATTGGTCTGCAAAAACAAAACCGGCAGAGACGGCTGCGCCTGCGCAATCAGATGCAGCAAAATTGCAGAATCCGCACTGAAAGAGGATACGGCTGCCAGCCCTGCACCAAATTCCTGCACACTGGCAGCAATAATGTCCTCAGCCGGTGCCTCACCATAAAGATGATTGAGATGCTGAACCCTGTCCGCAACCCGTTGATGCGTATCAGGCTGCATGGGCAGCCTCCCCGTAGAGTGCGGTTTTGAACGGCTGCGCCCCTAAGCGCCGGTAGGTTTCCAGAAAACTTTCCTGCGGTGCGCTGCGGATAGTCAGATAGGTATTCACAACCGTTTCAATGGCATCCACCACGTCTTCAGATGAGAAGCCGCGACCGGTAATGTCACCGATAGATGTCTGCTCATCACCGGAACCGCCGAGCGTGATCTGGTATAATTCCTCACCTTTTTTCTCCACGCCGAGAATACCGATATGGCCGACATGGTGATGACCACAAGCATTGATGCAGCCGGAGATTTTGATCTTCAGATCACCGATCTCTTCCTGCCGCGCCTGCGAACCGAAACGCTCGGAAATACGCTGCGCCACAGGGATGGAGCGGGCATTGGCCAGCGCGCAATAGTCCAGACCAGGACAGGCAATAATATCGGTAATCAGCCCTGCATTGGCTGTGGCAAGACCGGCCTGCTGCAATTGCGCATGGAGCACAGGCAAATCGGCCAGTGCCACATGCGGCAGCACCAGATTTTGTTCATGGCTGACGCGGATTTCTACCTGCGAGTAATGCTCGGCGAGATCAGCCACAATGTCCATCTGATCGGCTGACGCATCGCCCGGAATCTCGCCGATCGCTTTGAGCGAGATTGTCACCACACCATAATCAGGATGCTTATGCGGTGTCACATTACGGGAAAACCATGAGGCAAAACCCGCATCATTTTTACGTGTTGCAGCGACAAGCCCGTGCCCCTCTGCGCGCTCCGGCAAATCGGGCGCAGCAAAATAGGCATTAATGGCCGCAATATCGGCCTCCGGCAGTTTCAGATCACTGTCTTTAATCACCTGCCATTCGGCTTCAATCTGCGCCTGCAAATCTTCCAGTCCGGTTTCATGGACGAGGATTTTGATACGCGCCTTGTATTTATTATCGCGGCGACCGTGGAGATTATAGACCCGCACGATAGCGGTAATATAAGTCAGCAAATCGGCTTCCGGCAGAAAATCCCGCACCTTCTTGGCAATCATCGGCGTGCGTCCCTGCCCACCGCCGATATAGACTGCAAAGCCGCGCTGTCCTTGCTCGTTCTCTTTCAGATGCAGCCCGATATCATGCACCTGAATGGCTGCACGATCTGCCTCAGCCCCCGTGACCGCAATTTTGAATTTGCGCGGCAGATAGGAGAATTCCGGATGTAATGATGACCATTGGCGTAAAATTTCGGCATAGGGGCGCGGATCGGCCACTTCATCGCGTGCCGCACCGGCAAAATGATCGGCTGTTACATTGCGGATGCAATTGCCGGAGGTCTGGATTGCATGCATCTCCACCTCGGCCAGTTCTTCCAGAATAGCGGGAATATCGGTGAGTTTCGGCCAGTTGAACTGTAAATTCTGTCGTGTGGTAAAATGCCCGTAACCACGGTCATAGACACGGGCAATATGCGCCAGCTTACGCATCTGACGCGAGGACAAAGTGCCGTAAGGAATAGCAATGCGCAGCATATAGGCATGGAGTTGCAGATAGACACCATTCATCAGCCGCAGCGGCTTGAAATGATCTTCGCTCAGCTCACCGCTCAGACGACGTGCAACCTGATCGCGAAACTGTTCCACACGGGCGAAAACAAATTCGCGGTCAAACTCATCATACCGATACATTCAACGCTCTCCCAATGCGCATTAAAATTCAACCAGCTACAGAATGCAGCCGTACAACAGGTGTGATTGTCGGGCCGGACAGACGGATGCGCTCGCGCAGGCGAACGGGGAACAGCTCATTGCCGCGCTCTTCGACCTCAATCAGATTGATATCCACCACCTCGTCAAAACGGCTGGCCTGCTGACCGGCCGCTTCCAGCGCTGCCACAGCTTCAGGATGACG
The DNA here is from genome assembly GCF_000409565.1 of Pseudochrobactrum sp. AO18b. NCBI lineage: Bacteria > Pseudomonadati > Pseudomonadota > Alphaproteobacteria > Hyphomicrobiales > Brucellaceae > Pseudochrobactrum > Pseudochrobactrum sp. AO18b. Next base: position 13,999 of record NZ_ANNO01000215.1, on the reverse strand, counting down.
CGCCAGCAATGCCCCGCGAATGGAGCTCGCCCAATGACCATCCGCAGCAAGCCAGACCGAAACACCGTCGCTCAGACGATTGGCACTCAGAACTTTGACTGTCATTATGCTTTCTCCTTTTCACCGGCTTGCAAGGCATGCAATACCGGTGTCTGTTGCTGGGCAAGCGGGCGGGCATCTTCCAGAGAGGCACCGGCAACCGCATCGCCGATAATCACCATCACCGGCCCTCGCAGCTCTTTATGATTTTTCAGATGTGCCAGATCTTTTAAGAGGCCGTGCAGCATTACACGCTCGCTCCGTCCGGCATTTTCCACCACAGCCACCGCCGTATCTTCATGCAGACCGGCACCGATCAGGCGGCTCGCAACAGAAGCGGCAACGCTTGCGCCCATATAGACAGCAATGGTTGCGCCGCTGAGAGCGAGCCGCGCCCAGTCCGGCAGTATGTCCCCCGCCATATCGTGACCGGTGGTGAAAATCAGGGAGGATGCAACACCACGCAATGTCAAAGGCAACTGCATATCTGCGGCAGCGGCAATGGCTGAAGTAATGCCGGGCACGATCTCGAAACCGATATTGGCTGCACGCAAAGCGGCCATTTCTTCACCGGCACGGCCAAAGACCAGCGGATCGCCGGATTTGAGCCGCACAACGCGCTGCCCTTCCTGAGCAAGCTCAACAAGCAGCTGATTGATCTCGCTCTGGCTTTTGCTATGGCAGCCTTTGCGCTTACCCACAGGAATGCGTACCGCATCGCGCCTGCCCATAGTCACCACGCTCTCCGGCACCAGCGCATCGTAAAGGATCACATCCGCCTGCATCAGCACGCGTTGCGCACGCAAAGTCAGCAGATCTTCAGCCCCCGGTCCAGCACCGACCAGCCAGACATAACCGGCAGGGATATTCACCTCAATCAGAGCCTGATCGGCCAGCTCCCGCGCAAGGCTCAGATCACCGCGCTCAACAGCCTGTGTAATGGTGCCGTTGAAAAATACATTCCAGAACTGACGCCGCGCTGTACCTCTCGGCAGTGTGCTTTCCACCTTGTCGCGATAATCCGCAGCCAGTTGCGCCAGTGCACCGATCTGCGGAGAAAGCGCTGCACCGATCTCGCGGCGCAGTTTTTGCGCCAATACCGGCCCTGCACCTTCCGTGCCGATTGCCACGGCAACCGGTGCGTGAGCCACCAGCGCAGGTGTGAAGAAATCGCACAGATGCGGCCTGTCGACCACATTGACCGGAATATGCCGTGCTTTTATCTCATCAGCGATATTTGCATCCTGTGCGGCATCACCTGTCGCCACGAATGCGAGTTTCACCTGAGCGAAATCATTATCCTGCAAAGCACCGGTACGTAAATTATAGCCACCATCCAGCACGAACTGCACCAGATCAGCTTCCGGTGTCTCACCTTCCGGTACCACGATGCGGATTTGCGCTGTTGTTTCAGCAATCAGCCGCGCTTTGTTCAGCGCCTCTTCACCTCCGCCAACGATCAGCACTGCCGCGCTGTCCACGCGGAAGAAAGCCGGAAAAGCCGTTAATCTGGTTGGGTGAGCCGTCACAATCAGCACCTTTCAAAGGGTGGTTAAAGATTGTGCCGAGTATCGCGCATTCTGTGGCAGCTTATAAGCAACAGGCTTGTGCGCTTGACCGCTGCGCCGCATCGCTTTTGCGAGTTTTGCAAATTTCGTGAAATTTAGTTCCGGAAACTGACAGCCGCCGGAATATGCACCGGCCAGCGGCGCGGCAGCACCGCGATAAGATCAAAGCGCAGAGAAAGCCTGTCATGATCCGGCTGACGGGCAAGCCAATGATCGGCTGCGGACTCAATCCGGTACAGGTTCATAGTACTGACAGCTTCCATCGCCGCTTCAACGGAGGCACGTGCTTTGACCTCAACAATCAGCACCAGACTGCCGCGTCTGGCGATCAAATCAATCTCGCCAAAGCGGGTTTTATAGCGCCGCTCGACAATACGAAAACCTTTAAGCATCAGAGCAAAAGCGGCCAGCCGTTCCGCCCGTATCCCGCGAGAAAATGCTTTTTGCTTCTCCTCACGAGACGTACTCATTATTTTTGAGCCTTCAATATCATCAGGCGCTGATACAACTCGCCTTTTTGTTTACCGGTCATACGGGAGGCCTCGCCAGCGGCTTTGGACGGTGACAGTTCCTGCGCAAGCGAAAGCAATAAGGCATCAATATCCTGCTCGGTCACCGGCACGGAATTTTGCAAAGGCGCACCGACCAGCAAAACCACCTCACCGCGAATACGGTCTTCGCCGTCATATTGTTCGCACAGCGCACCCAAAGTCGAGGTTGAAAAAGTCTCATAGGCTTTGGTCAGCTCACGGCACAAAGCGGCAGGACGATCCGCACCAAAAACTGCCGCCATATCCTGCAAAGTATCCGATGCACGGTTAGGCGATTCAAAGAAAATCAGCGTCGTATCAATGGTCTTATAGGTCTCAAGTTTATTGCGGCGCTGCCCCTGCTTCGGTGGCAGGAAACCGCAAAACATGAAACTGTCGGTCGGCAGGCCGGAAGCCATCAAAGCCGCCATCACCGCAGAAGCACCGGGCACCGGCACCACTTTATAACCGGCATTGCGGGCTTCCTCGACCAGACGATAGCCCGGATCGGAAACCAGCGGCGTACCGGCATCGGAAACCAGTGCCACGCTTTTACCGGCCGCCAGAGCTTCCAGAATTTTCGGCCCGGCTTCAGCAGCATTATGCTCGTGATAGGCCATCGGACGGCGGGCAATTGCAAAACGGTTGAGCAGCACACGGGTAACGCGCGTATCCTCGCAGGCCAGTACATCGCACGATGCCAGCACTTCCAGCGCCCGCAAAGTTATATCACCGAGATTACCGATCGGCGTGGCGACAATATAGAGCGCAGGCTCAATCGGGCGGGCACGGAAGTTCTTTTCCCCCACCACATAGCCGCGCGTTTCCTGTAGATTGTCTTCCACGTTCTATCCTTATTTTAAAGGCTTATGCAGTCAGTTCTGCAACCAGCGTATTGAGCAGCAAAGCACCATCCGGCGTTGCCCGCAAGAAACGCTCATCGCGCAGTTCCAGCAATTTTTGCTCCAGCAACTGTTCCAGCCGCTGCGGGTTCAGACCATGGCCGGTCAGCTTCTGATAGCGGTTGAGATCAACACCTTCTTTCAGGCGCAGTCCCATCATCAGGAATTCATCGCCTTCCTGTTCCGCTGTCAGATATTCTTCTTCAATAATACCGTGACCGGAGGCCTCAACCTTATCCACCCATGTTTCAGGATGTTTTTCGGTAATGGTCACTGTGCGTGTGCCATTCTCACGGAAACGCCCATGCGCACCGGGGCCAACGCCGACATATTCGCCATAGCGCCAATAGACCAGATTATGCTGGGACTCACGCCCTGCAACCGCATGATTGGAAATCTCATAGGCAGGCAGACCAAGCTCTGCCGTCACGCGCTGCGTCTCTTCATAAAGTGCTGCGGCATGATCCGGCTCCGGAGTGGTCAGTTTGCCAGCCTTCCAGAGATTATAGAACTGTGTGCCTTCTTCAATTGTCAACTGATAGAGCGACAAATGATCGGCTGCGAGGGCTACGGCCTCACGCAATTCCGCATTCCAGTCGGCAATCGTCTGGTCAGGGCGGGCATAGATGAGATCGAAGGACAAACGCGGGAAAATCTCGCGTGCAAGACCGATCGCCACTTTCGCCTCGGCAACAGAATGCAAACGTCCGAGACGCTTGAGATCACGGTCATTCAGTGCCTGCACACCGAGCGATACGCGATTGACACCGGCAGCGCGGTAGCCGCGAAAACGGTCTGCCTCTACGCTGGTCGGATTGGCTTCCAGCGACACTTCAATATTGTCAGCAACGGACCAGTATTTGGCGATTCCATCCAGCAGCGCGCCGACAGTCTGCGGCTGCATCAGTGATGGCGTGCCACCGCCCAGAAAAATACTGGTAACCGTGCGTGGCCCTGTCCGCTCGCGCAAAGTCGCCATTTCACGCAGAAAGCTCTGCGCAAAACGCGGCTGATCCACCGGCTGATGCCGCACATGCGAGTTGAAATCGCAATAAGGACATTTGGCCATGCAGAACGGCCAATGCAGATAAATGCCGAAAGCATGATCCCCGTCTGCCTGTAAGATGGGCAGCGGGTTCACACTATTTGCATTAGCGACGGCAGACAGAGACTGCATTATTTAACTTCCGCCGTGGCAAATTTTGCTTCGGCAAACAATTTGAATGCGCGGGCACGGTGCGACAAGGCATGCGCATCACCCGGCTTCCAGCCGTGTTTTTCCGTTGCAGTCATTTCACCGAATGTCTTGTCATAACCATCCGGCAGGAACAGCGGGTCAAAGCCGAAACCGTCATTGCCGCGTGGCGTTACAATCTGGCCTTCAACTTCACCGCGGTAATATTCCGCGTGACCATCCGGCCAGCACAGGCAGATCACAGAGACAAAGCGGCCCTTGCGCTGTTCCGGCTGCATCGCACCTGCGGCTGCAAGCTTATCGATGACTTTGCCCATCGCCATATTGAAATCACGGCTACCATCCGGCAGCTCCGCCCAATTGGCGGTGTAGACGCCAGGCTCTCCGCCAAGCGCATCAACCATCATACCGGAATCATCCGAGAGAGCCGGCAGACCGGTTGCTTCAGCCGCAGCAAAAGCTTTGATATAAGCATTCTGCTCAAAAGTCGTGCCGGTTTCATCCGGCTCCGGCAGACCAAGCTGACCGGCAGACTGCGTATCAAAGCCGAACGGCCCGATCAGATCGGCAAACTCTTTGAGCTTACCCGCATTGTGACTTGCAACAACCAGTTTGCCTTTGTTCAGCTCTCTCATCAGTTTATCCATTATTCCATAATTTGGGTTCAGCGAATTCCAGTGAATTGCCGGAAGGATCGCGGATGTAAAGTGAGCGCGCGCCATTCGGCCAGTCAAATTCGCGCTCAACCTCGATACCATGTTTTTCCAGATGTTGCTTCCAGCCTGCGATTTCCTCGCGGCTGGCTGCAAAACACATATGGCCTGCACCGGTCGTACCATGACTCGGGACAGGCAGCGCCCCTTCCGGTGCCGGTTTTACCGTCTCTTTGGCGTCGAAAATCAACAATACGCCCTCGCCGCAGCGAAAAAATGCATTGCGATGATTATAGGGCAATGCCAGTTCCAGCCCCAGAATATCGCGGTAGAACTGCACAGCCTCTTCGATATCGCGCACATAAAGCGCGGTTTCAAGGATCTGTTTCGGTTTCAGCTGCTCGTTCTGCATTATGAATTTCCCACCATCATCATTGTTACGGAAATGCTCCGGCCCGTTATAACAGGTTCCGGAACATTCTCCGCTCACGATCGGGTGAATTATCCAATTAAACTATTGGATAATTCAAAATGCATTCAGAGCCGCCTGTTTCCGAGTTAAGAAACAGCCATTTTCTGCAGGTCAACCAGACGCTTGATACCATTGCGTGCCAGTACCATCAGCGCCGCAAACTCTTCATCCGAGAATGGTTCACCTTCGGCAGTGCCCTGCACTTCAACAATACCACCGCGACCGGTCATCACGAAATTCGCATCGGTCTGCGCGGATGAATCTTCCGGATAATCCAGATCAATCACCGGCACGCCTTCGTAAATACCGCAGGAAATTGCAGCAACATGATCTTTGAGAACCTTGTCGACCTTGACCATCTGGCGGGCTTCCATCCAGCGCAGGCAATCATGAAGCGCAACCCAACCGCCGGTAATGGCCGCAGTACGGGTGCCGCCATCAGCCTGAATAACATCGCAGTCGACGGTGATCTGATATTCGCCCAGAGCCTGCATATCGACAACAGCGCGCAAGGAACGGCCGATCAGACGCTGAATTTCCTGTGTGCGGCCACCCTGTTTACCGCTGGCGGCTTCACGACGCATACGATCACCGGTTGAGCGTGGCAGCATGCCATATTCTGCTGTGACCCAGCCTTTACCGCTGTTGCGCATCCAGCCCGGAACTTTTTCTTCAAGACTTGCGGTGCAAAGCACATGGGTATCGCCGAATTTCACAAGGCAGGAGCCTTCTGCATGTTTGGAAATACCGCGTTCAAAAGAGATTGCACGCATTTCGTCCGGAGTGCGTTTGGATGGACGCATGGATTTTCCTTTTAAAACAAGACTGCATCGCCAATGAGCGGCAGCCTGACTGTAATCTGATGACACCTTTGAAAGGCAGTTGTTTTGCTTCTAAGCCCGAAGCGGCCAAATTTAAAGGAAAATCGAAGGGGAAACATGCAAAGGGCATCTCCCGCCCTTTGCCCGCGCTGCACAATAGCCTATATATTGCTCATAAATGGAGCGAATTGACGAATGATCAGATCAGAGCGTGCTGACAATCTGCATGCCCCTTTACAAGTGCTGGATCAGCGGTCACGCGATATTTTCCAGCGCATTGTTGAAAGCTACCTAAATGACGGCGAGCCGGTCGGTTCGCGTAATTTGTCACGTCTGCTGCCTTTATCTTTGTCTCCGGCAACCATCCGCAATGTGATGAGTGATCTGGAACATCTGGGACTGGTCTATTCTCCGCATATTTCCGCAGGCCGGATGCCGACCCAACTGGGTCTGCGCTTCTTTGTCGATGCCTTTATGGAGGTCAGCGACCTGCCTGCCGATGAACGCAGCAGTATTGAACATCAGGTGCGGGCGGCAGGACAAAATAATTCTGTCGAGCATGTGCTGACCGAAGCCAGCCAGATACTCTCCGGTCTGTCACGCGGTGCCGGTCTGGTACTGGCGACCAAGGCCGAAGGCGCGCTCAAACATATTGAATTTGTGCGGCTTGACGCAACCCGCGCTTTGGCGGTGATGGTTACACAAAGCGGTGACGTGGAAAACCGTGTGCTTGATCTGCCCGCAGGTGTTACCTCTTCGCAGCTAATCGAAGCCTCGAATTTTCTGAACGCCCATATCCACGGCAAAACCCTTGCTGAAGCCCGCAATCAGATTGCAACTTTGCAGGAGGAAACCCGTCAGGCGCTCGACAGCCTCTCCCAACATCTGGTGGAACAGGGGCTGGCAGTGTGGAGCGGTGCATCCGGCGACCAGCAAACCCGTTTGATTGTACGCGGACGTTCCAATCTTCTGGAAAACATTTCTGCGCAGGATGATCTGGAGCGGTTGCGCCTGCTGTTTGACGATCTGGAAACCAAAGAAGGCATGATCCAGCTGCTGGATCTGGCGGAAGCCGGTTCCGGCGTGCGGATTTTCATCGGCTCGGAGAATAAACTCTTCTCCCTGTCCGGCTCTTCACTGGTGGTTGCGCCCTATCGCGACTCCGAACAACGGGTCATCGGCGCGCTTGGCGTGATCGGCCCGACAAGGCTCAATTATGCCCGTATCGTGCCGATGGTGGACTATACGGCCTCGCTGGTTTCCCGCCTGTTACGGGGTTAAAACCGGTTTCACCCTGTTAATTTGCCGCGCCACAGAGCGATGGCCTTGATTTTCAGTACACAAACATCGATATCCCAGACAATATGATTCAAGACGGAAGAGAATAATGGCTGACGAAAAGAAAAACGGCGAAACCCCAGATCTTGGCCAGCGCGACCTGAATAATCCGCGTGACCGCGATGCTCTGAAGCGTGCCGCTGATGATTTTCTGAAAGCGCGCAAGGATGAAGCAGTGGCTGAAGCTGCAGAAGATGATGCTGCCGCTGAAGATGCCATCAACCCGCTTGCCGAATTGCAGGTGGAAAATAATGCGCTGAAAGACCAGATGCTGCGTCTGGCTGCCGATATGGAAAATCTGCGTAAACGCACTGCCCGTGAGATGCAGGATGCGAAAGCCTATGCGGTAACCAATTTTGCACGCGACATGCTTTCGGTTTCCGACAATCTGCGTCGTGCGCTGGATGCTATTCCGACAGATGCGCTTGCTGAAGACACAGGCCTGAAAGCACTGGCTGAAGGCGTGGAAATGACTGAACGCGCAATGATCAATGCGCTGGAACGTCATGGCGTAACCCAGCTGTCGCCGGAAGGTCAGAAATTCGACCCGAATTTCCATCAGGCGATTTTTGAAGTTCCGAATGCCGAAGTGCCGAATAATACGGTCGTTCAGGTCATGCAGACCGGCTATGCCATCGGCGACCGCGTTCTGCGTCCAGCCATGGTCGGCGTATCACGCGGCGGCCCTAAAGAATAAAATATTCTGACATTGCGGCTTAACATCAGTCTCAGTCGCTCAGTGTAAAGACAAAACGGACGCAGGGCTTTCCTTGCGTCCGCTTTTTATTGGGCTGAATTTTCATAAAATTGCGCTACACAGGCATAAGCAATCCGGTGCGATTTGCTTAGATAAGGGAGGACAAGACATGACATTTATCGATTTTATCGACTATGCCGGTGTCTTTGTCTTTGCCGCAACCGGTGCGCTGGCGGCCTCGCGCTGCCGTCTTGATATTATCGGCTTCATCTTTCTTGCCAATATGACCGCCGTCGGCGGTGGTGCCCTGCGCGATCTGATGCTCGGCAATACACCGGTCAACTGGGTGCGCGAACCGCTCTATCTGCTGATCGGCACAAGTGCGGCTGTTCTGGTCTATTTCACCGCGCACCGTGTTGAATCGCGTTATCGTATTTTGCTCTGGCTTGATGCGATCGGTATGGCGATGTTCAGCGTGATGGGCGCAGAAAAGGCACTGCATCTCGGTTTCAATGCATGGGTTGCCATTGTTGCCGGAATTTTCACCGCAACAATGGGCGGCGTCTTGCGCGATGTAGTGGCAGGACAACCATCTGTATTGATGCGCCGTGAAATCTATATTTCCGCAGCTCTTGCCGGTGCCTGTACGTTTGTGGCGCTGAGTGCACTCAATGCGCCGATCACATTCTCTGTGCTGGCCGGTACCGGCATCGCTTTTCTGATCCGCGGCGGCGCTTTATATTACGGCTGGGTACTGCCTGCACACAAAGCGCGACGCGGACGCACAGAAGAAGAACTCAAACGCGACGGCATTGTGCGCGACGAATAAAAACGGGAAGTCATATCTACCCGTTTTATTTATCCATTCAGCTGGCTTTGATAAGACCGGCCTGTGCAGCAATATCTTTCAGATTATTCTGCGGACGCGGGCCGATTTGCTGAATAACAATACCGGCAGCCAATGAACCGAACGCACCGCATTCTTTCAGCTGATAATCATTGGTATAGCCATAGAGGAAACCGGCGGCATAAAGATCGCCTGCACCGGTTGTATCGACCAGCGCGTCAATTTCAATCGCCTGCACTTCCACGGTTTCATCACCACGCAGAATGATCGAGCCTTGCTCCGAACGGGTCACTGCAGCCAGCTTGCAATCGGCACGCAAGGCTTCGAGCGCACTCTCAAAAGATGAAGTTTGATAGAGCGATTTAACCTCCGCCTCATTGGCGAAAACAATATCGACAGTACCAGAGCGCATCAGATCAAGAAACTCATCACGGTAGCGATCCACACAGAACGGATCGGATAGGGTCATGGCCACTTCACGGCCATGCTCATGGGCGATTTTCGCCGCCAGCAAAATTGCTTCTTTGGCACGTGGCGGATCCCACAAATAGCCTTCAAAATAAACCAGCTTGGATGTGCTGACTTTAGAGCTTTCAATATCTTCAATACCAAGCTCCACGCAGGCACCGAGATAGGTATTCATGGAACGCTCGCCATCGGGCGTCACAAAAATCATGGAACGCGCGGTTGGTACGCCTTCCTGCAATGGTGCCGTATCAAACGCCACACCCTGACTACGAATATCATGTGTAAAAATCGTACCGAGCTGATCCATCGCCACTTTGCCAAAATAGGCAGAGCGACCACCCAGACTGGCCACACCTGCCGCAGTATTACCTGCGCTGCCGCCCGACGCTTCAATCGCAGGGCCTTTGCGGCTGTAAAGCAACTCGGCTCTTTCGCTGTCGATCAAATTCATAGCACCTTTGATGATACCGTTATTGACCAGAAAATCATCTTCGGTGCGGGAAATAATATCAACAATTGCATTCCCGATGCATAACACGTCATATTTGGCGGCAGAAATGGCTTTTACTCCCATAAAAACTTCGCGGCGGATGGCCGGAACTCAGCCCTCGCATCCATTGCGGCACCAGTTCTATCTATGGAATGTGTTTTTTGCCAGTGCAGAAAAGCGTTTTCATTTTCATCAATACAGCGGGCGATCTGTAAAAGCTCATCTTGTTGCACCTGTACAGGCTCCCTATCTATCGGAAAAAAGAGCGCATCCCGAAAAGTGTATAGCGGTTTTCGGATAAGATGCGCGCCAGACAAAAAAGACGGAGCCCCGATGATCCTCACCGCCGCACTTAATGCCCTCTACCGCCTGCCCTCACCGGAGTTCCGCTCAGTTCTGTGGAAATCGCTCGGCCTGACCCTGCTGGCACTGATCGCATTATGGGCACTGGCACGGCAGTTCTTTTTCTGGCTGGCATGGCCGTGGTTTGAAAATATGCTGCCTGCCATGCCGGACTGGACAAGCTGGCTCGGCCTGTTTGCCGCGATTGCCGCTGGTTTTGTGCTGGCGCTGTTGCTCGCTTTTCTGATCGCACCGGTTACTGCATTGATTGCAGGTATGTTTCTTGACGATGTGGCTGAAATTATCGAGCGTGAGGATTACAGCAATGAACCGGCCGGCACTCCGATGCCGGTTGGCCGCTCACTGGTCTATTCGCTCAAATTTCTGGTAGTGGTCATTCTCGGCAACTTATTCGCATTGCTGATGCTGCTGATACCGGGCGTTAATCTGATCGCCTTTTTCATCGTCAACGGCTATCTTCTCGGTCGTGAGTTTTTTGAATTTGCAGCCATGCGCTATCGCGGTGAGGATGGTGCCAAAGCCTTCCGTGAAGAAAACCGGATTACAGTTTTTCTCGGTGGTCTGGTGATTGCCGGATTTATGGCGATACCGCTCATCAATTTGCTGACACCGCTCTTCGCCGCTGCCATGATGGTGCATCTGCATAAAGCCCTGAGCGGTAAGAAACCGGTCACAAACAACAGAAACTGACAGAGAAACAGATGCGCATTGCCTGCCTGCATACGGCCGCCAGCAATATTGAAATTTTCGGGAAAGCTGCCGCAGCCTTCCAGCTTGATGCCGGACAGCTCAACCATGCGGTTCACGGTAAATTGCTGGAAGCGGCAGAAAAGCAGGGAGGTATTACTCCAGCCATTGAAATGGCAACGCTGCATATCATCCAAAACCTCATCACTGAGGCAGATGCAGTTCTTGTGACCTGTTCAACCCTTGGTGCAATCGCTGACAGTGCCCGCGCCGGTTTTGCCAAGCCTGTTCTGCGCACAGACCGTGCTCTGGCAGAGCAGGCTCTGGAGAGCGGTTTATCTGTGAGTGTTCTGTGTACTGCCCCGACAACACTGGAACCGACGACAGAATTATTCCGTCAGGTCTTTGCCAATGCGCAGGTCGCACCCGATATCAGGCTGATTGACGGCGCATGGGATTTATTCCGTGCCGGTGAGATCAAAGCCTATGAAAGAGCAATTGCAGATACTGCGAACGCCGCACATTATACAGGCAGCCAGCTGGTAGTTCTGGCGCAAACCTCTATGGCAAATGCCGCTGCACTTATCCGCCACAAGACACACGTGTTTGATGCACCAACTGCCGCCCTGCGCCAGCTTCTGCACCGTGCTTAATCTTCAATCCGTAGCAAGGGCGCAGGAATAGTATTGGTTTTCTGCGCCGATTTGCAAATATCGGCGATCACGCAATTGGCGCAATCCGGCGTGCGGGCCTTGCAGACATAGCGGCCATGCAGGATCAGCCAGTGATGGGCATGCATCATAAATTCTGCCGGAATGATCTTCACCAGCTTGGCTTCGATCTCATCCGGTGTTTTGTAAGGCGCAAGACCGATCCGGTTGCCGATACGCAGAATATGCGTATCCACCGCCATTGTCGGCTGACCGAAAGCCATATTCAGCACGACATTCGCGGTTTTGCGCCCCACCCCCGGCAAAGTCACCAGCGCATCACGGTCACCCGGCACTTCACCGCCGAAATTATCAATCAGCGCCTGAGACAGTAAAATTGCGTTCTTCGCTTTATTACGCCACAGGCCGATGGTGCGGATATAATCGCCGACAACCTCTTCACCCAGATCGACCATTTTTTGCGGTGTGTCAGCAATGGCAAACAAAGCCCGCGTTGCTTTATTCACGCCCGCATCGGTTGCCTGCGCCGACAGCATCACCGCCACCAGCAGCGTGAAAGTGTTGACGTGCTCAAGCTCACCTTTCGGCTCCGGACGCTGCACGGAAAACCGCCGGAAAATCTCATGGATTTCTGCCGGTGTGTAAAGCGTGCCGCTGACACGACGCTGAGATTTTGCGGGAATCTGGGTCTGGTTGTTCTGCATGGCATTTATATAGTAAGCTATAAGCAAGAAGCCTATCTGCAAGCTTGCCGCAGGCTGGAGTGCCGTGCTCTTTTTCGGGGCACAAAACTTGCTCTAGTATTTTGTGCTGTCGAGCTTTTACCAACGATATGCGGCCCCGAGAGTTATTGCCATGAATGCACCCTACCATCCGGACGGTGCTGATCCGGACGCCTATGGCGCACAGTTTTTCAAAGCGACCCTGCTTCCCTACCGTTCTTTAAGTGCGCGCGGTTTTCAGATCATGATTTTAAGCCTGCTGCTGCTCTGGGCTTGTATCGGCATGGTTTTCATGCAGATCGGCGCATTGCCAGTAGTCGGGCCGGTGGTCGGATTGTTCGGACTGGACATTGCCCTGATCTATCTGGCGTTCCGGCTTAATTATTATGCCGCCAGACAACGGGAAGAAATTACGGTTTCACGCGAACAGTTACTTATCAGGCAAGTCTCCGCTTCAGGACGTATCCGCGCATATCAGTTTAATCCTTTCCGCACACGGTTTCACATTACCCGTAAAGATGATATCGGCATTATCCAGATGCAGCTGCATAGTGACGGCAGAACGTTGGATATTGGCAGATTTTTGCCGCCCGATGACCGCGAGAGCTTTGCAAGTGCTTTTTCCAACGCCCTGACACGCAGCCGCCGCTGACGATCGGGTTTAAATACCGGATGTTTTATGATTACGATTATCGGTTCGATTAATTTTGACCTCATCGCCCGCAGTCCGAAACTGCCGGAGCCCGGTGAAACCCTCACAGGCAGAAACTTCTCAACAGCCGCCGGCGGCAAAGGTGCCAATCAGGCACTCGCTGCCGCACGTGCCGGTGCATCCGTGCGTATGGTCGGTGCTGTTGGTGATGATTCCTTCGCTTCGCAGGCCGTTGCATTGCTGCGTGCCGACGGCGTGGATCTGACCCGAGTCGCCACACGCGGCGATGCCACCGGTATCGCGCTCATCACTGTTGAAGACAGCGGCGAAAATACCATTATCGTTATTCCGGGTGCCAATGGTCTGGTTACGCAAGACGATGTAAACACCGCTGATCTGGATGGCGGTTATCTGCTTCTGCAAATGGAAATTCCGCTGCCGACACTGGAGAAAGCCATCGCTGCATCAGAAACCAGCGACACAACCTGCATTCTCAATACCGCGCCTTGGCGTGATGATGCCGCAAGCCTGTTGCCGCGCGCCGATATTATTATTGCCAATGAAACGGAATTTGATCTGGCCAGTGTTCAGCTTGAATTGTCCGGCGATGACCGTCAGGCCAGAATGATCGACTTTGCCGAACATTATGGCCGTACCATTATCGTAACGCTGGGTGCGCAGGGCATTATGGTGGCAACACCGGACGAGCATTACAGCCTGCCCGCCCTGAAGGTTAAGCCGGTGGATACGGTTGGTGCCGGTGACACATTCTGCGGCTATCTCGCGGCCGGTCTCGACAGCGGCCTGTCTTTGCGTGATGCCTGCCAGCGCGCTGCAAAGGCAGCATCGCTCGCATGCCTGAAAGCCGGTGCTCAGCCTTCCAT
>NZ_ANNO01000214.1:0-1980 GCF_000409565.1 Pseudochrobactrum sp. AO18b | reverse complement strand
GCGGGCGTTTTTTATCGTCTCTATATTTAAAGCGTTGCGATACGCTCGGTCAGCAATGTGAAGAAACCTTCGTGGTCAACATCGCGCATCACGATTGCATTTTTCGGGCGTTTGGTAACACCCCACCAGTCGATTACCGACATACCGAGGCAAAGCTCAGACGCGGTTTCGATCTCAACATTGCAATGACGGCCTGAATAGAGTTCCGGCTTCAGCAGATAGGCAATCACATTCGGATCATGCAGCGGTCCGCCGTCTGTACCGTATTTTTCCTCATCAAAGCGTTCGAAAAACTCTAGCATTGCCACACAGGCATCACCCACCTTGTTACCAAGCGAGCGGAAAGCCTCAATACGTTTTGCGGTTGTCAGCGCCTTATGGGTAACATCCAGCGGCATCATCACAATCGGCACACCGGAGGCATAAACGACTTTCGCCGCTTCCGGATCCACATAGAAGTTGAACTCAGCGGTTGGCGTGATATTGCCGCCTTCAAAGAAACCGCCGCCCATCAGCACGATTTCCTGAATGCGGGAAGCGATTTCCGGTGCCTTGTTCAGCGCCAGCGCAATATTGGTCAAAGGTCCGAGAACGCAAAGCGTGACTGTGCCCGCAGCTTCATGCAGCAAAGTTTCAATGATGAAATCCACACCATGTTGCTTGTGCAGTTTCATGACCGGCTCTGGCAGATCAGGACCATCGAGACCGGTACGGCCATGGACTTCCTCTGCGGTGACCAGCGGGCGAACCAGCGGCTTGGACGCGCCTGCAAAAACCTTTGTCTGCGGCTTGCCTGCCAGTTCGGCAATTTTCAGAGAATTGTGCTGCGTCAGAGGCAAAGGCACATTACCGGCCACAGCAACAATACCCAGCACATCCAGCTCCGGACTTGCCAGTGCCAGCAGGATTGCCAATGCATCATCCTGCCCCGGATCTGTGTCGATAATAATTTTGCGGGCCATCAAAGCCATCCCTTTCATCAAAAAATCTGCGCATGGCGTCATGTGAACTCATGAGCTTTCAGGCGCACTATAAATGCAGTGAAATTATTTTCAGCACGAATCTTGAACGATAACGCACATATCAGCTGTTGCTCTTGAAGTGGAGCTTTTCTCAAGCCATATAAAGAACAGGAAAACGCCGCTACGGGTTTTCCCCAAACGGTCGCTCTTAAGGACTGAACAATGACCAGACTTACACCTTTCTCCAGCCCGCTGCTGCTGGGTTTCGATACGATGGAAAAAACGCTGGAACGGATTGCTAAATCCGGTGACGGCTATCCGCCATATAATATCGAAAGACTGCGCAGCTCTGCGCAGGACCAGGAACAACCGGTTCCTGAGAAATTGCGCATCACGCTTGCTGTTGCCGGTTTTTCTGATGACGATCTGGAAGTTACGACTGAAGATAACCAGCTGGTTATCCGCGGACGGCAGACTGATGAATCTGAGCGGGAATATCTGCATCGCGGCATTGCTGCACGTCAGTTTCAGCGTGTTTTTGTGCTGGCAGACGGTATGCGCGTGGTCAACGCGGAACTAAAAAACGGATTATTGTCGATTGATCTCGACAGACCGGAACCAGAACGCCTCGTCAAGCGTATTAGTATAAACGTGAAAGAGTGACCGTTCTCAGGATTATAAAAGAACTGTAAAGGGTTCATTGTTATAATCAGCTCCGTAGTTGCAGTTTTATCGGCTGATAAATGCAACTGCAAATGCTCTCGAAAGGCAGCGTCAATTTTGAGCTGCCAGGACAGGAGGCCTAAAATGACTGCTGACAAACACATTTTTACAGAATTCGAATTTGCCCATCTCGGCGAAGGTGAAATCGCCTATTTGCGCAAAGTTCGCTCCGAAGATTTGTCACGGCGCTTCCCTGCATTACCACCAATGGCGCCGGGCATGGAACTCTGGGCTCTCTTCGGCGCCAGCGGAACTCCGATCATGCTTTCCGATATGCGCGCCACAGCATTGGCCG
>NZ_ANNO01000213.1:0-3603 GCF_000409565.1 Pseudochrobactrum sp. AO18b | reverse complement strand
CGCGGGGGGGGGGTTTTGTTTTTATTCCCGCTTCATGAAAAATGCCGCGCTGCACAGGGCAAACACGGCATCTTTAATTCCACTCAACCCTGCTTACTCAGCAGAATTATCAGCTTTTCAGGCTGCATTGGATGCAGGCGGTGCAATCAAAAACGAATGCAGAGCCTGCGCATCAACGGTGCCGCGCAATTTGGCAACCATATCCGGATCGCGCAGCAAACGCGCAATGCGGGACAGTGCCTTCAAATGATCGGCGCCGGCATTTTCCGGTGCAAGCAACAGAAAGACCAGATCAACCGGCTGGTCATCCAGTGCTTCAAAATCCACCGGCTGCTCAAGACGCGCAAAAACACCGGTAATTTTACTGATATTCGGCAGTTTGCCATGTGGTATCGCGATGCCGTTGCCAACACCGGTAGACCCCAAACGCTCACGCTGAGTCACAGTCTCAAAAACTTCTCGCTCAGAAAGACCTGTGAGTTCAGCAGCCTTCTCAGCCAAGATCTGCAATAATTGCTTCTTGGAGCTTGCCTTCAGCGAAGGGATAATCGCCCCTGGCTGAATCAGATCGCTAAGATCCATTTTCTCCATTCCTTCTCTCATGCGGAGTAATCATCTCCGTAACCGGGAGGTGCAGTGATCTACTGCCCATTCAACAGATACTCAAGTCAAATTCGCGATTCTACTCACACTTTTCACGCATCAAATCCGTAACGCATTGATTTCAATCATAAATAAAAATTAAAAAAAGATTACAACACGCATTCACTGACGCCTGCTTCGCGGCATTCCGCTCAAGGTACACCAGTAACACAAAAATTCCTATCTCTAGATATCGTGAATAACAGCTGCAACCACGCAGAAAACAGGGCAGAAAACATTATTTGATTTTTTATATGTTATTTCAGTGAGTTAAAATATGAGAAAAATTTCAAGTTTTTTGGTTGATATATAAATGCATCCGAAAACGGGACAGGCAACCCACTCATCGCTTCAATATTCTGTTCCGGAAAAGCAAAACCCCGCTATCTGCGGATTCGCAAATAGCGGGGCTTGTCAGTTCAGCCTTAAATGCGGGCTGCCTGTGCGACTCTGGACGGATCAATCCAGCCAATATTGCCATCCGGACGACGATAGACAATGTTGACTTCTTCACTTCCTGCATTGCGGAAGACCAATACAGGATGCTCTGTCAGATCAAGCTCAACAACGGCAGATGCAACACTCAGCGTGCGCAGGGAAACGGATGATTCCGCGACGATCGTCGGCGCATAATCCTCAGGAAGATCATGATCTTCGTCGGGAGCCGGTTCCATCACGCTATAGGCGATATTCTGATGATTGTTGCGCGCTGACTGAACCAGAGAGCGGGACTTGAGGCGACGCATATAGCGGCGCATCCTTGTCTCCAGCTTTTCAGCCGCTGCGTCAAAAGAAAATTGCGGATCCTGCGCTTCTGCAGAAGACTGCAGAGTCGCTCCGGTATCCAGATGCAAAGTGCAATCCGTAGTAAAACGGGAACCTGATTTAACGACTGTAATTGTACCGGAAAAGCCACCTTCGTAATATTTGCTAACAGCATCACGGACACGGTCTTCAATTCTGATGCGGAAAGCATCACCGATGTCCATATGTTTACCCGAAACGCGGAGACTCATGTGGCAGTACCTCGCTGTCTATATTCGAACACCTCAATCTAACCACAAGCGAAGGCATTGCGCAAAGCGAACTGACATAAAATAAAATAAACTTTGCATGTGCCAAAAGAATATGCGGACAGCTCTTTGATTGACACAATCAGTCACTATATAAGCGCCTGTCGAAAATTCCGGCGAAATAAACGCCCGTCATCAAAATCATCAACGATTTCAAATAAATTCGGGAGCAGAAACTGCTCCCGGGATTCGCTGACCTGTAGCTCTTAGCGTAAAATTCTGAACTTACAGAGTAAACTGATCGCCCAGATACAATCTGCGTACGTCAGGATTGGCGACGATCTCTTTCGGACGGCCATGGGTGAGCACCTGTCCGGCATGGATAATATAAGCGCGGTCAATCAGGCCGAGCGTTTCACGTACATTGTGGTCGGTAATCAAAACACCGATGCCGCGGCTGGTGAGGTGGCGCACAAGCTGCTGAATATCCGCAACCGCAATCGGATCCACACCGGCAAAAGGCTCATCCAGCAGCATAAAATTCGGGCGGGATGCCAGCGCACGGGCAATTTCGAGACGGCGGCGTTCACCACCCGACAGTGAAATCGCCTGCGCCTTGCGCAGATGCGTGATATGGAATTCTTCCAGCAGCGCATCCAGTTCAATGGCACGCTTTTTGCGGTCTTTTTCAACCACTTCCAGCACGGCCTTGATATTATCTTCAACCGACAGACCACGGAAAA
Organism: Pseudochrobactrum sp. AO18b; assembly: GCF_000409565.1. Lineage (NCBI taxonomy): Bacteria > Pseudomonadati > Pseudomonadota > Alphaproteobacteria > Hyphomicrobiales > Brucellaceae > Pseudochrobactrum > Pseudochrobactrum sp. AO18b. The sequence goes on along the minus strand of NZ_ANNO01000213.1, from coordinate 1,205 downwards.
TCGAAGCTTCCTGCGGCAGATAGCCGATGCCGAGCCGTGAACGGCGATACATCGGCATAGATGTTACGTCAAAACCGTCAATCTCAATCGTACCGCTGTCGACCGGCACCAGACCGGTCACCATATAAAAGCAAGTGGTTTTACCGGCACCGTTCGGGCCCAGAATACCGACAGCCTCACCGGCACGCACACCAAAGGACACACCATTCACAACCTGACGGCCGCGATAGCTCTTGCTGATGCCTCTGGCAACCAGCGTTCCTTTAAGCCGTGACAATTCCTGAGGCGGACGCTGTCCTTCCGCACCGGCAGACTGCGCCTGCAAATTGCCCGCGGCATCGGCCGCGGCATTATCGGGAGCATGATCGGTTTGGGCGTTTAAAGAGGACAATAGAAATCCAGACCAGTTATCAAAGCCGGTGCCTGCAGTCAAAGCACAAGCAAAATTAAATTTATCAGCTCAGTTGCAGACCAGAACAGCTCTGATCTGCAATTTTTTACTCGGCTTTAGGAGACAGAATAATAGAAACGCGGCCGGACTGTCCTTTACAGCTTTCCAGATAGGCTTTGCCTGTCTGGGTATTGGCTGTCAGCTTGCAACCGGTGGCAATATTATCACCATCAGACAGCACAACTTTCTGGCCGGTCAGCACCATTGTCTGCGCTTTGGCATCATAAGTGCCTGCATCGCCGGTTGCGACCTGTGTACCGGATTTCAGATAGACTTTTCCGTCCACTTCGATCTTCTCAATGCCGCCGGCATCCAGACCAGCGCCGCTCAGGCCACCAATACCGCCTTTGGCTTTATCAGCACCGGCTTTATCGCCGCCGTCTTTTGTTTTGCCGGTATGAACCTGCATACGACCGGCACGCAGCAGAATATCGCCCTGCTTGACCGAAACATTACCGGTGAGAATGATAATGCCCTCTTTGTCGCGCACTTCCATTTTACCGGCATCAATCGAAACAGGTTCTTTGCTGTCAGATAATTTCAATCCGTCAAGGGGAACACCCTGCTGTGCCTGAGCACCTGAAAGGCTCAAAGGCAAAATCAGCAAACCGGACATGAAGAGGGCGGCGATCTGCTTCACGCCTGTCAGGCGCAGCGCAGACTTGCCCGAAACTGTATTCTGTGAGCCTGTTTTCAGCTCGCTGCCTGCCTGTTGCCGCATCATATTCATTCCCTCGAAAATCACCCTTGTTAT
>NZ_ANNO01000212.1:0-10439 GCF_000409565.1 Pseudochrobactrum sp. AO18b | reverse complement strand
CGCCGGAATATACGCAGTCTGCCAACACATCTATAACAGGCGTATTACTTATTGGTGTAAATCACTATCACACTCTGTTCAACGACGAAACAAAGACTGCTTTACGGGCGCAGCACAGGTGCTGCAATCAGCTGCCCTTTTTCGCTGCGGAGACGGTTTCCTTAACAGGCTCAATGGTCAGCTGAACCTGATCATCAAACACCATCACCTTGCCGTTTTCCTTAATGATCATTTTATTCGCGCGGATATGTGCGTTTTTTGTGCGGATATCCACCGGCTTATCGGTCGACATCTCGCCACTCGACACATTCACATTGGCCGAGCCCAGCTTGGCTTCCATGCCATCGGTTGTCTTCACCGTGAACGCATTATCAAACTGCAAATGACCGTTATTGCTGTCATAGACGCCGGATGCCGCATCAATCTCGGCGCTGTCTTTATCACCGACAGGCAATTGCGCTTTGATTCCTTCCAACGCAACCACGCCGTTCTGTTTGGCATCCTGCACAGCGCGCTCGGCAACCATCGAAAACGGACGCTTATCCTTGGTGTAGCCTTTAAGCTGCGGGCCGGTCATCACCAGCTTGCCACTTTCAGACGGATCCAGCTCAACTTTCACCGGAGAGGGAGGCGTAGCCAGAAATGTGTACCATGAGAAAACCGCAGCCACGCCGAGAGCAACAACCGGCAAAGCGGTTTTCAGAACGCGCACGCGCATGCTGTGTCTCTTCGCAGCGTGAAACACAGCGGTACTTTTATGTGACGCTCCGAAAACCATCTTATGGTCTGACACAGTCCAAAACTCCTGAAACCGGCAATTTGCCAGCTGCCTACACGTAAGGTATTAATATTTATCGGTGAAATGCACGACTATTCTGTATAGTGCGCTCAAATCGCTTTTTATTGTGGTATAAATGGGATGATACCGCGTCCAAAACAAGCTGCATTGCTGCAGTTGTGCGTTCCGGAGGTTTAACTCAGATCACTTTTCAATGATATGAGGTTAAAAAACCTGATAATACCATGCTCAGGTCTTCCTCGGATATTATCCCCGCTTCCAAAATACATTCTGTTTATGCGACATATAAAGACATCATATAAGCCCAAGAACGGACATATCTCATGACTTATACTGCCGATGCAGTGCTTGAACGTCGTCGAATTCGCCGTAAGCTGACTTTCTGGCGTGCCGTCACTTTGCTGCTTGTTGCGGCAATGATACTCTTCGCTGCGCTTTACATCAACGGCAGCAAGTCTTCCCGCAATGTGCCTCACATTGCAAAAATTTCCATTACCGGCACCATTTATAACAATGAAGAGCTTTTGAAACGTCTCAAAGATGTCGCAGAGAGCGATATGGTGAAAGGCGTCATTCTGGATATCAGCTCTCCCGGCGGCACCACGACCGGCGGCGAAGTGATTTATGATGCCGTGCGCAAAATCGCCGATAAGAAACCGGTGGTCTCACAGGTCGGCACACTGGCAGCATCCGCAGGCTATATGATTGCCATCGCCTCAGACCATGTAATCGCCCATAAGACATCAATGATCGGCTCGATCGGCGTGCTGTTTCAATATCCCGATATCAGCGCGTTGCTGGATAAAGTCGGTGTGAAATTTGAAACCATCAAATCCAGCCCGCTGAAGGCCGAGCCGAATTTCTTCTCTCCGGCCAGCGAAGAAGCCAAGGCCATGATCGATAACACCGTCAAAGACACTTATGACTGGTTTGTTGGCCTGGTTAAAGAACGCCGTCCGATGATTACAGCCGACAAGCTCCCTGCTTTGACCAACGGTTCGGTCTATACCGGCCGTCAGGCATTGCAGCATAAGCTGATTGACGCGATCGGCGATGAGGAAACCTCTGTTGCATGGCTTGAGACCAAAGGCATCGACAAAGAGCTGCCGGTTATCGAGTGGAAAGCTGAAAGCTCATCCTATAATGACCTGCTTTCCTCTGCTGCTATGAAATTATTGTTGCGGAACATGGGCTTGTCCGATCAGGCCGGTGCACTATTTGATGAACAGATCGGTCAGCGTATCTTCCTTGACGGCATGCTTTCAGTTTGGCACGGTAGCAACGGAGAAAAACCGCAATAATACCCGTAAAATGCGTTTAACATTAAAGATAATGCGTATTTTCAGATAGTTATGCTATGAAATATTAATAGCATAGGCATATTATTCATACTAAGCTGTCTCTGTTCCGACGGGGACAGCCCGCATACAGGTTCTGAGAGTATTCTTTTAGGGCGCATTCCCCGATCCTTATTAAAGGTGCGGGTCAGATGCGCAGTATATCAAAACCGGAAGCGCAGCGGTCAGTTTCAAACGGCCGGATTAAGCGCTAATATTGCAGAGAGGTCGAACGCAGTGATTAAATCTGAACTCGTGCAGATCATCGCCAGCCGCAATCCGCATCTTTTCCAGCGCGACGTGGAAAATATTGTCGGTGCAGTTTTCGATGAAATTACTGAAGCTCTGGCGGAAGGAAACCGCGTAGAGCTCCGTGGCTTCGGCGCCTTTTCCGTGAAAAACCGCCCTGCCCGCAACGGACGCAACCCGCGCACGGGCGAATCGGTCGATGTTGAGGAAAAATGGGTTCCGTTCTTCAAAACCGGCAAAGAACTGCGTGATCGCCTCAATAACGGCCACGATTAATCAATAATAGCTGCAGCGCATATACAAGCGTCTTTATGCGCAGCATGCGAGCGGTGATATAAAATCAGGCACTTCTGCTATCGGGCATATTTATGCCTGATAGCGCTTATATTTTATGCAGTGCAGCCCGAGAATTACGGATATTAAACATGACCAACCGTTTTCTGACACTTGTCATTGCCTTGCCGCTCGCAGTGATTTTAATTGTACTGTCGGTCGCCAATCGCAGTGCAGTCAGTGTGACGCTTGATCCGTTCAACCCCGGCAATCCTGCTCTGACCTATACAGCACCATTGTTTCTCTGGGTTCTGGGAGCTTTTCTTGTTGGTATTGTTACCGGCGGTCTGCTGATCTGGTTCACACAGGGACGGCACCGCAAACTGGCACGCAAGCGTAAAGCAGAAGCCGATGCACTCCTGACCCGCGCCAAACAGGCGGAAGCCAAAAACCTGCCATCCGCATCTTCCCTGTCCTGATCTCGGCGCTGCATCCATACAGACCATATATTATCAGGCTTTTTCATCAACTTCATACAGATCGGCGCTTGTCTCCCACCCTCAGGCATGGGAACAATCTGTTGTTGTGAGAGCGCGTTTTGTGCGCCCGATCGGGCACACGGCGCTCTAAAGCATGTCGCGGAAAAACGGGCACCGGTTTTCCGATAACGACATGCGTGAAAACAAGGAGATCGAGCGAGCGCAGTGGGTATAATTAAATGCTCTACGCTCTAGATTCTTTATTTGGTCGCATTATCACGGGCGTCAAGTTGATCCAACTTGACTGTGAAATGCTCTAATGAAAATAAATGCCCGTGCATTGCAGGAGACAATGGGCGGCATCATAAAAGGCCTGACAAATAATGCTTCATATTTCCGCTGCTGCCGTTGATGATCTGATGACCTGGCCGGAACTGGTCGATGCGCTGGACAGCGCCTTCCGTAACGGTATGATCCAGCCTGTGCGCCATCACCATCCGGTTGAACGCCCTGAGGGCAGCCCGTCCATGTTGCTGCTGATGCCTGCATGGTCAGATTTCCATAAACTTGAGCATCAGTCGCAAGGCTATATGGGCGTTAAAATCGTCACCGTGTCACCGGATAACGGTCTGATCGACAAGCCTGCGGTTATGGGTGTGTACCTGCTGCTTGACGGCATTACCGGCGAACCAAAAGCACTGATTGACGGCCAGAGCCTGACCCGCTGGCGCACGGCCGCAGCCTCCGCCCTTGCCGCCCGCTATCTGGCACGGGAAGATGCATCACGACTCGTAATCATGGGTGCCGGAGCGGTTTCTTCCAATCTCGTCCGCGCCCATAGTTCTGTGCGTCCGATCACCGATATTGCGCTTTGCGTGCGCAATCCGAAACGGGCCGAAGCAACACTCAAAGAACTGCGTGATGAAGGCTATAATGCCTATATTGCTGAAGATCATATCGCAGCCATTCAGCAGGCGGATATTGTTGCCGCCGGCACTCTGGCAACCGAACCATTGATTCACGGGAAACATTTGCGTCCCGGCACCCATGTGGATCTGGTCGGCGCTTTCACGCCGGATATGCGTGAAAGTGATGACGAAGCCGTGCTGCGCTCCCGTGTTTTTGTCGACACCAAAGACGGTGCTCTGAAAGAAGGCGGCGACATTACCCAGCCTTTGCGTGACGGCATTATCACGCCGGATCATGTGCTCGGCGATCTGTTTGATCTGGCACGCGGAACAGTCAAAGGCCGCGTAAGCGATCAGGATATTACACTGTTCAAATCCGTTGGTGCAGCCATGGAAGACCTTGCCGCCGGCATTATGGTCTATGAAAAGAGCCTGAAACAACAAGGCTGATCCTGTCCATCTCCTGCCCTGAAAAGCTTTAAACCATGAAGTTTTTCAGGGCAAAGATGCATTTATAAGATATTTGCGCTTAAATTCAGCTTTCCCAAAAGGCTGCCATGCTCTACGAAACAGAAAATATTGCACCATCTGATGCTATAATATCTTCAATTTAACAGTTTCCGGAGCAGACAGGGTGAAATCGCCAAAAGGAAAAGCCGCCAAATCTCATAATGGTTCATCAGCGCGATCTGCGGGCAAACCGGCCGCACAGTCACGCGATAGCCGTAAAGCGGTGTCGGCTGCACCTTCGCAGGGTTTTAAAAAACCGCGCCCGAAATTTGCTAAAACCGAACAGAATGCTGCGGCTTTTGAAAATGCAGCACCGGCTGCACCGAAAAAAGTAACGGCTGAACCGGCTGTTGCCCAGCGCTCACTGCTGAAACTGTCAGGCGACCGACCTCAGCAAAATCTGCCGGTTATTCTCGAGACCAGCCCGAGCGAAGATTATGCGCTGCTTGACAGCGGCAACAGTCTCAAGCTTGAACAATATGGCCCTTACCGCATCATCCGCCCTGAGGCGCAGGCAATCTGGCAGCCTGCATGGTCGCAAAGCGAATGGGACAAGGCAGACGCTGTTTTCACCGGCAATACCGATGAAGAAGGCATGGGACGCTGGCACTTTCCGAAACAGCAACTGGGTGAAACCTGGCCAATGGCGTTGCAGGATGTGCGCTTTTTCGGCCGCTTCACCTCGTTCCGCCATGTCGGCGTTTTTCCGGAGCAGGCCGCGCACTGGGCTTTCATGGCGCAGCAGGTGCGCGATGCCCGTAAAAAACAGATCAACCGCTCCGTGCGTGTCCTCAACCTGTTCGGCTATACCGGCGTTGCCTCGCTGATTGCCGCCCATGCCGGTGCTGAAGTGACCCATGTGGACGCTTCCAAAAAAGCTATCAACTGGGCGCGTGAAAATCAGGCGCTGGCCGGTCTGGAAGACAAGCCGATCCGCTGGATCTGCGAAGACGCAACCAAATTTGTGGCGCGCGAAGAGCGCCGTGGCAACACTTACGACATTATCCTGCTCGACCCGCCCGCTTATGGCCGTGGTCCGAATGGCGAAGTCTGGCAGCTTTTCGACAATCTGCCGCAGATGGTCGATATGTGCCGCGCTATTCTCTCGCCGGATGCCCTCAGTGTTGTACTGACCGCCTATTCGATCCGTGCCTCGTTCTTTGCCATTCACGAGCTGATGCGCGACCGCTTCACCGGTCGCTGCGGCGTGATTGAATCAGGCGAGCTGATCCTGCGTGAACGCTCTGCCGAACGCGCACTTTCCACTTCCATGTTCTCCCGCTGGATTGCCAATTCATGACCCAGAATAATGATTTTTCCCGCAAAGATACTCCGCGCACCGGTAGCGTTAAAGAAGTTACCAGCCTGACCAATCCGATCGTCAAAGACCTGCGTGCTTTGTCGATGAAGAAGTTCCGCGACCAGCAGGGCGTGTTTCTGGCGGAAGGTCTGAAACTGGTGATCGATGCCATTGATCAGGGCTGGCGCATCCGCACTCTGGTGTTTTCCAAAGCCGGTAAAGGCAATCCGCTGGTAGAAAAAGCGGCAGCCCGCACCAAAGCCGGTGGCGGTCTGGTACTTGAGGCTTCAGAAAAAGTCATTGCGGCGATCACCCGTAAAGACAATCCGCAAATGGTTGCCGGTGTCTTTGACCAGCGTTTTGAAACACTGGATCATCTGCGCCCGCAAGGCAATGACACCTATATCGCCCTTGACCGTGTGCGTGATCCCGGCAATCTCGGAACCATCATCCGTACCGCTGATGCGGTCGGTGCCAAAGGTATTATTCTGATCGGTGACTGTACCGACCCTTATTCGATGGAGACTGTGCGCGCGACCATGGGTTCGGTTTTTGCCGTGCCGCTCTATCGCGCCAAGCATGACGAATTCATCAACTGGCGCAAATCCTATAAGGGTGTGCTGGTAGGAACGCATCTCAAAGGTGCGGTTGATTACCGGACGATTCCTTACACCAAGCAGCCGGTTGTGCTGATGATGGGCAATGAACAGCAGGGTTTGCCTGATGATCTTGCTCAAATTTGCACACATTTGGCACGTATTCCTCAGGCTGGCCGTGCGGATTCGCTTAATCTTGCCATTGCCACAGGCGTCATGCTCTATGAAATCCGCCGTGATGCTCTGGTTCTGGATGATCGCTAAACTAAGACACGCAGGAGTTTAAGCCCCTATGTCCCAACGCGCCACTCTCTGGTCTGTTCTGATTATCGTTTTCGCTGTCACCTCAGACCAGTATATCAAATTTCTGGTTGAGAGCGGCATGGATTATAATCAGCAGATTGATCTGCTGCCGTTTCTGGCGCTTTACCGCACCCATAATGAGGGCATTGCCTTCTCCATGCTGTCTTGGTTGCATGACGGCGGCCTGATAGCCATGACCGTTGCTGTGATCGGCTTCGTCTCCTATCTGTGGTGGACAACTGCACCGGAACGGGTGATCAGCCGCATCGGCTTTGCACTGATTATTGGTGGTGCATTGGGCAATCTCATCGACCGCAGCTTGCTCGGTTATGTGGTGGATTATATCCTGTTCCATCTGCCAAGCTGGTCTTTTGCTGTCTTCAATATGGCTGATGTTTATATCTCTACCGGTGCCGGACTGATTATCCTCGACGAATTGGTACAATGGAGAAAGTCCCGCTCTGCGGGCTGAGGGGAAAAAGTCCCGCTCTGCAGGTTGAGGGCAAGTAGTCCCGCTTTGCTGGCTGAAACACCTCAAAATCTTCACCAAATCCGGTCATTTCCCTGACAAAATCTCCGGCAAATCAATTTAAACGGATTTGCCGGCGGCTTTTTCACATGCTGCCGTTCTCCATACCTGTCAGTTTCACCGGCCTGACAAGACAATCTAAAAGGCATATGTCACATGCCTGACGCAGACATCCTCTATAAATACCGCAACTCAGAAACGTGGCTAAGCAGACAAAATACTTGCGGACAGCACTGAGACAGTTGAATCCGGCGGAGGATATATCTTGCCACAGGCTCTTGGAATTTTTTCACAAACCGCGCATGATGCACGCATGAAGCAAACACCACCAGATACGCTTGAAATAGGCGCCATTTTAGCTGATGCCGGTTTTTCTTCACTGGCCGGCCAGATACTGGGGCGTATGGGCAGTCTTATTGTGCGGATTGCGGATAATCCGGACACGATCCGTATTGCGCAAAAACTGCGCTACGATGTTTTTTATACCGAACTCGGTGCGCAAAAATCTCAGAATACCATTCTCGAAGAACGCGACAGCGACCATTATGATGCGATCTGTGATCATCTGGTGGTTTATGACACATCAATCTCCGGTGGTGAGGCAGAGCAGCTTGTCGGCACATACCGCCTGATGCGCAGCGACATGCTCGCGGCAGGGCATACATTCTATTCTGCCGGTGAATATGAAATCACCAAACTGCTTGAACGCAAGCCCGGCCTGCAATTTCTTGAGCTCGGCCGCTCCTGCGTCAAGCCGGAATATCGCTCCAAACGTACGGTTGAATTGCTGTGGCAGGGCATCTGGTCCTATTGCCGCCAGCACAGGATTGAAGTGATGTTCGGCTGCGCCTCATTCCACGGTACGGTGCCGGAAGCCCATGCGCTACCGCTGTCTTTCCTGCATCATAATTGCCGCGCTGATGCGGAATGGGATGTCCGTGCACTTGAGCAGCATTATCGCTCGATGGATATTGTTCCGCAGGAAGCCATCAACCCGAAAGTGGCACTATTTTCCATGCCGCCCCTGATCAAAGGCTATCTGCGCCTTGGCGCAATGATCGGTGACGGTGCCGTGGTTGACCATCAGTTCGGCACTACGGATGTGCTGATTGTTCTGCCGGTCGAGCGTATTTCCAGTCGCTACATCAATTATTACGGCGCTGAAGCTGACCGTTTTGTATGATGTGATGAAAACAAAAAGACCGGCAATATACCGGTCTTTTTTATATCTGATGCGATAAGATATTTATGACATATCCGAGCGGATCACGGACATAAAAACGCTGCACGCCCCACGGTTCTTCCGTGAGCGGATAGATGATTTCAAATCCTGCAGCCTGTGCGCGATGATAGACTTCATCCAGATTATCGACCTCAATGGAAAGACGGGGCACATCCGTTCCGCCGCCGCCCTCTGTCGCTAAACTGAGCTGTTGGACAGGTCTGTTTTCTGCAGTCGCTGCGGCAGCCAGTGTCACTATCCAACCGTGATCCATAACCACATCCAGCCCCAGCAGTTCCTCATAGAAGACCCGCGCAGCCTGAAGATCAGAGCCTGCCAGATTAGCTACGATCCTCAGAACTGCCATATCGATCCTCCTGCCGGGTTTTAGTTTTTAACCGATAGTTGTTTCAGGCGGTATAGGGCTTCCAGCGCCTCACGCGGCGTCAGATCATCCGGATTAATCTCATTCACGGCATTCAGCAAAGCGCTATCCTGCGCAGGTTTTGCCACTTCACGCGGTTTGGCGACGACAGCAAAAAGCGGCAGATCATCAATGATCTTTTCAGCCTTGCCGGAGGTTTCGCCCTCTTCTAAGCGATGCAGCACATCGCGCGCCCGTTCAACCACCGCATCAGGCAGACCGGCAAGGCGTGCAACCTGCACACCATAGGAGCGATCAGCGGCACCTTTGGCCACCTCGTGCAGGAACACGACATCGCCTTCCCACTCTTTCACCCGCATGGTGACATTGGCAAGCCGTGCCAGCTTCTCTGACAGTGCCGTCATTTCATGAAAATGCGTGGCGAACAAAGCGCGACAGCGGTTTTTCTCGTGCAGATATTCCACACTCGCCCAGGCAATCGACAACCCGTCGAAGGTTGCGGTACCACGACCGATTTCATCGAGAATGACCAATGAGCGTTCACCGGCGAGATTGAGAATGGCCGCGGTTTCAACCATCTCCACCATGAAGGTGGAACGTCCACGCGCCAGATCATCCGATGCACCGACACGGCTGAACAGCCGATCAACAATACCGATATGCGCAGATGTGGCCGGAACGTAAGAGCCCATCTGAGCGAGAATTGCGATGAGCGCATTCTGGCGCAGGAAGGTCGATTTACCGCCCATATTGGGGCCGGTCAAAAGCCAGATCGCGCCAAATTTCTGATCGCCTTCCGGTGATAAATCGCAATCATTGGCCACAAAAGGATTAGCGGCCTGTTTTTTCAGCGCCTGCTCGACCACCGGATGGCGGCCGCCATCAATGGCAAAATTCAGACTATCATCGACTTTCGGGCGGCAATAGCCCTGCTCATCGGCCAGAACACCCAGCGCGGCCGATACGTCCATCACACCAAGCGCTGCAGCACCGGCACGAATAGCATCAGCATTTTCAACTGTATGACGGATCAGTTCTTCGAAAATCGCCAGTTCAATCGACAATGCACGGTCTGCGGCATTGGCAATTTTGGTTTCAAGCTCCGCCAGTTCCGTGGTGGTGAAACGCATGGCGCTGGCCATGGTCTGACGATGGATAAAACGTGCTTTGGCCTCATCCGTATCGGTCAGTGCGCCGGCATTATTGGCAGTCACCTCAATGAAATAACCAAGCACATTATTATGCTTGATCTTGAGCGATTTAACGCCCGTCTCTTCCATGTAATCAGCCTGAAGACCGGCAATCACACGACGCGACTGATCGCGAAGGCTACGCATCTCATCCAGTTCTGCGTGATAGCCCGTGCGGATAAAACCGCCGTCACGCTTCAGCAATGGTAGTTCTTCCGCCAAAGTCTGATCGAGCAATTGCGCATATTCTTCCGGCAGCGCGAGAATAGAGCGGCAGGCTTGCGCCAGTTCTTCCGGCAATTGCTTATCCTGAAAGAGCTGACGAACCAGATGTGCGGCCTGAAAACCGGCATGCAAAG
>NZ_ANNO01000211.1:0-12057 GCF_000409565.1 Pseudochrobactrum sp. AO18b | reverse complement strand
AACGGAATCCTGTCTTGCAGCAATCTTTTCCGGCTCAGTCAGCGGCGCTGTCAGACGCTCGGCCAGCAAGCGTGCACCGGCACCGGTGACTGTGCGGTCAACGGCTTTCAGAAGCGAGCCTTCACGATTGCCGGAGAGCGTGCGCATCAGCTCCAGATTGGCGCGGGTTGCCGGATCAATAAACAGCGACGAACCATCCGTCTCACGCTCTGGGCGCATCAACGGCGGACGCTCGGCAATCTGGGTTTTCTCTAAATATGCAATAGCACCGGAAATGGCGGAAAGTTCGGTGCGGTTGAACTCGCCGAAGCCATCCAAAGTTGCCACGCCATAATAGCGCTTGATGCGTTCTTCTGCCGTTGAACTTTCAAACAGGCTCGGATGCTGCGGCATGACAATCCGCCCGAGCAGATCCAGTACCGGACGGATTTGCGGATCCTGAAAGGCGGTTTCCGGCACGATCAGCTCGCTCGGATCAACGCGCATAATGTCGGCATAGAGTTTTTCAGGCGTGGTTTCCGTCATACGGAACTGGCCGGTGGAAATATCAATCCATGCCAGCGACAACCTGCCCTCTTCCGCACCTCTTACGCCACTTCCCATTTGTGCGCTACGCACACGGCCGAGGATCATCAGAAAGTTTGCACGCGCCGGATCAAGCAGTTTTTCTTCCGTGATCGTGCCTGGTGTGACAAGACGGATCACATCGCGTTTGACCACCGATTTCGAGCCGCGCTTCTTCGCCTCTGCCGGATCTTCCACTTGCTCACAGACGGCCACGCGGAAGCCTTTGCCGATCAGACGCTGCAAATAATCATCTGCCGTATGCACCGGCACACCGCACATCGGAATATCTTCGCCCAGATGTTTGCCGCGCTTGGTGAGTGTAATCCCGAGAGCCTCTGATGCCTCAATCGCATCATTGAAAAACAGCTCATAAAAATCGCCCATACGATAGAACAGCAAGCTGTCGGGATAGGCAGCCTTGATCTCAATATATTGTTCCATCATCGGCGTCGGGCGCGCGGTGAGACCTGCATCATAAGTGCTCTGCGGCTCATCTGCGAGTTCAGGCGTCCGGTCAGGTTTTACTGAGGCTGTATCATGCTGCGTCATAGGGAATACACATGTTCCTGAAATAATTTTTCAAAATCCTGCACGAGCATTTCCGGTTTTGATTAAACCAATAGGAAATGCTCTGCCATTTTGTTTTCCGCGTATCTTGTTCCGAAAACCGCTTCACACTTTTCGGGATACGCTTCAGTTTAAAACTTCGAACAAAGCCCTGTGAAGCAGCCAGTTGCTTATATCCCCGTGATTTTCGCCGGAATGCGCCGATTATACGAATATTGTCTTTAAACATCGAAATCTTTTCAAATATTGCGCTACACAAACAGGCCGACTTGATATAAACACACTGCCCAGCCATCCGAAGGATGTTTCAATATATTATAATACTATGGCCGTTCACGCTGCATAAGCTGACAACCGCCCTCGCAGAGAAAATCGGAGGGGTCAATGACCAACGATAAGACCACCCAGAAGCCGCAATCTGGCCAGAAACCACAAGCCGGAAAAGGCACATCCCTGACGGAGCAAGAGGCGCTGGATTTCCACTCCCGCGGACGTCCGGGCAAGCTGGAAATTACTCCGACCAAGCCAATGGCTACGCAGCGCGATCTGTCGCTGGCCTATTCTCCGGGTGTTGCTGTACCGGTCAAAGCGATCGCGGAAGATCCCGCCAAAGCCTATGACTATACATCCAAAGGCAATATGGTTGCCGTGATCTCCAACGGCACTGCCATTCTGGGTCTCGGCAATCTCGGCGCGCTGGCTTCCAAGCCGGTGATGGAAGGCAAGTCGGTGCTGTTCAAGCGTTTTGCGGATGTGGATTCCATCGATCTCGAAGTCGATACCACAGATGTGGAAGAATTCATCAATTCCGTACGCTATCTTGGCCCGAGCTTCGGCGGTATCAATCTGGAAGACATCAAAGCGCCTGAGTGCTTTGTCATCGAAAGCCGCCTGCGCGAGCTGATGAATATTCCGGTTTTCCACGATGACCAGCATGGTACTGCAATCATCGCCGCTGCCGGTATGATCAATGCGCTGCACCTCACCGGCCGCGACCTGAAGACCACGAAAATGGTTTGTAACGGTGCCGGTGCTGCCGGTATTGCCTGTATCGAACTGGTCAAAGCCATGGGCTTTGCGTCTGAGAATGTAACGCTGTGTGACACCAAAGGCGTAGTCTGGCAGGGTCGTACCGAAGGTATGAACCAGTGGAAATCTGCCCATGCAGTCAAGACTGACAAGCGCACACTGGCGGAAGCCATGGAAGGTGCGGATATTTTCTTCGGTGTTTCCGCTAAAGGCGCGCTGACCGAAGATATGGTTCGCTCCATGGCCGATAATCCGATTATTTTCGCCATGGCCAATCCTGATCCGGAAATCACACCGGAAGAAGTAGCCGCCATCCGCTCCGACGCAATTGTCGCGACCGGTCGCTCCGACTATCCAAACCAGGTCAACAACGTCCTCGGCTTCCCGTATATTTTCCGCGGTGCGCTCGATGTTCGCGCCACCACCATCAATGATGCGATGAAAGTTGCCGCCGCCAATGCGCTGGCAGAACTGGCACGCACGGATGTGCCGGATGATGTGGCTGCCGCCTATCAGGGCAACCGTCCGCGTTTCGGTCCGAATTACATCATTCCGGTGCCGTTTGATCCGCGCCTGCTCTCCACCATTCCGGTTGCTGTTGCCAAAGCCGCAATGGACAGCGGTGTTGCCGGTAAGCCGATCGAAGATCTGGATGCCTATGCACGGTCTCTGGCTGCACGCCGCGATCCGATCGCCTCGACCATGACCGGCATTTATGACCGTATCCGCCGTCATACCAAGCGCGTGATTTTTGCCGAAGGTGAAGAACCGCAAATCATCCGTGCTGCCGTTTCCTTCACATCGCAGGGTCTGGGCAAAGCCATTCTGCTCGGCCGTGAAGACCGTATTCGCGAAACTGCCGAACAGGCCGGTATCGACCTTGGCAAAATCGGCATCGAAATCACCAATGCCCGTCTGTCCAAGCGCACCTCGGAATATGCCGATTATCTCTATGAGAAATTGCAGCGTAAAGGCTACCTGTTCCGCGACTGCCAGCGCATGATCAATAATGACCGCAACCATTTTGCGGCCTGCATGGTTGCTATGGGTGATGCGGACGGCATGGTTACCGGCGTAACCCGCAATTATGCCACCAGCATTGAAGATGTACGTCGCGTGATTGATGTGAAACCGGGACACCGGATGATCGGTGTATCGCTGGCTCTGTGCCGTGGCCGTACCGTTTTCATCGCCGATACTGCGGTGCATGAACAGCCGACAGCGGAAGAACTGGCTGATATTGCCGTGGAAGCCGCCAATGTAGCACGTCGCATGGGCTATGTGCCGCGCGTTGCCATGCTGGCTTATTCCACCTTCGGTCATATGTCCGGTGCGCGCTCGGAAAAAATTCAGGAAGCCGTGCGTATTCTCGAAAAACGCCATGTGGACTTTGAATTTGACGGTGAAATGAGTGCCGATGTGGCTCTCAACGGCAAGCTGATGGAATCTTATCCGTTCACCCGCCTGACAGGCCCAGCCAATGTGCTGGTGATGCCGGATTATCATGCGGCCTCCATCGCCGCTGATATGCTGCAGGAACTGGGCGGCGCAACACTGATCGGCCCGTTGCTGACCGGTCTCGACAAGGCTGTGCAGATCGTACCGCTGAGTGCCAAGGATTCCGACATTGCCAATATGGCGGCCTTTGCAGCCTATGCGGCAACCAACTGATTATTTCAGTACCCGAAATCAAAAGGCCGGAGCACTCTCCGGCCTTTCTTCTTTAGAGCACAATGCAGACTTACCGTTGCGTTCAGCTTTAATCCATGCTCAGTTTTCTGCATCGTAACTTTGCTACTACGGAACCATGATCCATGCGCTTGTCCGATCTTCATCTTGACCGCATCATTGACAGGCAGGCGCTTGCTGCCGCGCTCACAGAGATCGTCAACGCAGATGCAAGCAAAGACCAGATGCGCAATCAGGTTCTGAAAACACTAAAAACCACATGGAAAGACGGCAAAGCCCGTGCCGAGACCATGCTGCTGGAAGACGGCGGCGGTATTGCCTGTGCCAGACGCATCAGCGGATTGATGGATCAGATCATTGCCGCACTTTATGATTTTACCGTTGAGCATATTTATCCGGCGGTGAACCCGTCCAAAGCGGAAAGCCTCGCCATTATCGCTGTCGGCGGTTACGGACGCGGCGGGTTGGCACCGGGTTCTGATATCGATCTGTTGTTTCTGCTGCCTTATAAGCAAACGCCATGGGGCGAGCAGGTTGTGGAATATATGCTCTATATGCTCTGGGATATGGGGCTGAAAGTCGGGCATTCCACGCGCAATATTGATGATGCTATCCGCCTGTCCCGCGAAGATATGACCATCCGCACCTCGCTGCTGGAAGCGCGTTTTCTCACCGGCAGCCAAGAGCTTTTTGACGAACTCACCACCCGTTTCGATCAGGAGATCGTTGCCGACAGCGGTGCGGAATTTGTGCAGGCCAAGCTGATTGAGCGCGATATCCGCCACAAGAAAGCGGGTTCAACGCGCTATCTGGTGGAACCGAATGTTAAGGAGAGCAAAGGCGGGCAGCGCGACCTGCAAACTCTGTTCTGGATTGCCAAATATATTTACCGTGTTCACTCCACGGAAGAGCTGATCAAGCGTGGCGTTTTCTCCCGCAGCGAAGCAAAATTGTTCAGCAAGGCCGATGATTTTCTCTGGGCAGTACGCTGCCATATGCATTTTCTCTATGGCAAGGCGGAAGAACGCCTGTCCTTCGACATTCAGCGCGAGATCGCTACCCGCCTCGGCTATACCGATCATCCGGGGCAGACCGGTGTTGAACGCTTCATGAAGCATTATTTTCTGGTGGCCAAAGATGTCGGCGATCTGACCCGCATCATCAGTGCCGCGCTGGAAGAAGAGCAGTTCAAAGAAACACCGGGCACCGGCCAGATCTATTCCACACTGACCCGCAAAAAGCGTAAAATTGCCGGCAGCACGGACTTCATTCTCGACCATAACCGCATCAATATTGCCGATGATGAGGTGTTTCAGCGCGATCCGGTTAATCTGATCCGGCTGTTCTATCTCGCCGACAAGCACGGACTGCAATATCACCCGCATGTCATTCAGCGCGTCAGCCGCTCATTGAAACTGATCAAAAGCGATGTGCGCAATGACAAGGAAGCCAACCGGCTGTTTCTGGAAATTGTCGCCTCGCCGCGCACGCCGGAACGCACATTGCGCCGGATGAATGAATCCGGTGTGCTCGGGCAATTCATTCCTGATTTTGGCAAGATCGTCGCGATGATGCAGTTCAATATGTATCATCATTATACGGTTGATGAGCATCTGCTGCGCTGCATCGCCATCATGTCCGAGATTGAACATGAGACGCTGAAAAACGAGCATCCGCTCGCCCACAGCCTGTTGCCGACACTCAAAAACGACCGGCATCTGCTCTATGTGACCTTGCTGCTGCACGATATTGCCAAAGGCAGGCCGGAAGATCACTCCACCGCCGGAGCCAAAATCGCCCGTAAATTATGCCCGCGTTTCGGGCTTAATCCGTCAGAAACAGAATTGGTGGCATGGCTGGTGCAGGAACATCTGACCATGAGCAAGGTTGCGCAATCGCGTGACCTCAACGACCGCAA
Source organism: Pseudochrobactrum sp. AO18b (assembly GCF_000409565.1). Classification (NCBI taxonomy): domain Bacteria; kingdom Pseudomonadati; phylum Pseudomonadota; class Alphaproteobacteria; order Hyphomicrobiales; family Brucellaceae; genus Pseudochrobactrum; species Pseudochrobactrum sp. AO18b. The sequence goes on along the minus strand of NZ_ANNO01000211.1, from coordinate 6,287 downwards.
AACCATTGCCGATTTTGCCGCCATTGTGCAAACCACCGAGCGGCTGAAACTACTGCTACTGATCACAATCTGCGATATTAAAGCGGTCGGCCCCGGCGTCTGGAACGGTTGGAAAGGCCAGTTACTGCGCACACTCTATCATGAAACAGAATTACTGCTGACCGGCGGTTTCTCGGAAGTGAGCCAGATCGAGCGAAGCAATCAGGCACGCTGCCAGCTGGCCGAACAACTCGGCGACTGGCCGGAGGACAAACGGAAAGCTGTTCTGGCGCTGCATTATGATAATTACATGCTGACAGTGCCGCAGGAAGACCAGAAGCGCCATGCGGATTTCATCCGCGCCAGCGATGAAGCAGGCAAAATCCTCAATATTCTGGCTCGCCCGCATGAGTTTGAGGCGGTGACCGAACTGACAATTCTGTCGCCCGATCATCCGCGTCTGCTGTCAATCATTGCCGGTGCTTGTGCAGCGGCAGGTGCCAATATTGTTGATGCGCAGATTTTCACCACCACGGACGGACGGGCGCTCGATACCATCCTCATCAGCCGTGAATTCGATACCAATGATGATGAAATGCGCCGTGCTGCGCGTGTCGGCCAATTAATTGAAGATGTGCTGACCGGCACTACCTATCTGCCGGAGGTGCTGGCACGCAAGACAAAGGCGCGACGCTCTGCCCGTGCCTTTCATGTCACGCCTCGGGTGCATATCAATAATACGCTCTCGGAAAAATTCACGGTGATTGAGGTCAAAGGGCTGGATCGTACCGGTCTGTTGTCGGAAATTACCAATGCGATTTCCGATCTTTCGCTCAATATTGCCTCGGCGCATATCACGACATTCGGTGAGAAAGTGATTGATACTTTCTATGTTACCGGTCTCGACGGGCAAAAAATCACCGGTACGACCAAGCAGGCCAATATCCAGAAACGCCTCCTCAGCTTGTTTGACAAGAGCGGGAGTGATAGCAGAGCACCAGATAACAAAAACGGCGATCCGAAAAAATTGCGCGAAACGGCAGGTTAGAGCATAATTCCTTAAACTTGGATCAGTTTAAGGTAAAAATTATGCTCTAATTTTAAAGTGTTAGAGCGACCTTCGTGTGCCAAGTCTGGCACACGGCGCTCTAATCCGGCTTGCGTCTTTTTAAAGTTTGCCGCACTGCCTGCCTGTCCTTCCCTATTCACGAGATGAATTCATGAGCCTGCTGAAAAAATTCGCAACTGTTGCTTCCGGCACGCTGATGAGCAGAATCTTCGGCTTTACCCGTGAAATGCTGATGGCAGCGTTTCTCGGCACCGGCCCTGTTGCGGATGCTTTCAACACCGCTTTCCGCTTCCCGAATACTTTCCGGCGACTGTTTGCTGAGGGTGCATTCAATGCTGCCTTCGTGCCGCTCTTTGCCAAAGAGATTGAGCAAAATGGCATGGATGGTGCCAGGCGCTTTTCTGAAGAAGTCTTCGGTGTGCTGTTCACCATTCTTCTCGGCCTGACCATTGCCATGGAACTTTCCATGCCGTTTCTGGTCAGCACCGTGATTGCACCGGGCTTTACCAGTGATCCGGTGAAGTTTGAGAATACAGTCAATCTGGCGATGATTATGTTTCCCTATCTCGCCTGTATGTCGCTGGCAGCGATGATGGGCGGTATGCTCAACAGCCTGCATAAATATTTCGCGGCAGCCATTGCGCCGGTTTTTCTGAATTTCATTCTGATCGGCGCGCTGCTGCTGGCATGGGCGCAGAATTACGACCCGCTGCAAATCGGTTATGCCCTGTCCTGGGGCGTGATGGCGGCAGGTGTGGTACAGCTCGCCATTGTCTGGTTTGCAGTACGCCGTGCTGGCATCAAAATCGGCTTTCGCCGCCCCAAATTGACCCCAAATGTACGCCGCCTGCTCGTGCTGGCGCTTCCTGCCGCGATTACCGGCGGCATCACCCAGATCAATCTATTGATTAATACCAATATTGCATCCGGCTCAGCCGGTGCCGTGTCTTCTCTCGTTTATGCTGACAGGTTTTATCAGTTACCGCTCGGCGTGGTTGGTATTGCTGTTGCCACCGTTCTGCTGCCGGAATTGTCGCGTGCCTTGCGCGGCGGCCATATGCAGGAAGCCGGAAATCTGCAAAACCGTTCTGTCGAATTCACTCTGTTCCTGACATTGCCTGCGGCGGCAGCCCTGCTGGTTTTCTCCGAACCACTGGTGCGCCTGTTGTTTGAACGCGGGCAGTTCGGTCCGGAATCCACGCTGATTGTTTCACAAATTCTCGCAGTTTACGGTCTCGGCCTGCCAGCCTTTGTGCTGATTAAAGCTTTTATTCCGGGGTTCTTTGCCCGTGAGGATACCCGCACACCGATGATCTTTGCCGGTATTTCGGTGGTGGTGAATGTGACACTGGCGCTGATCCTGTTCCCGCGTCTCGGCCCAACCGGCATTGCCACGGCGGAAATCACCGCCGGTTGGGTCAATGCCATTCTGCTGCTGTCCGTTCTGATCTGGCGCAAACATTGGGATTATGATGCCGGCCTCATCCGCCGTATTCCGCGCCTGATTATCGCAGCAGCGAACATGGCCGCAGCTCTGTATTTTGCCGCTCAATATTTTGAAACCTATTTGAGCAGGCAGGCAGGACTACTGGTACAGGCAACAACGCTCGGCCTGCTCGTGATCGGCAGCATGATTGTTTATTTTGCGACGGTTTTTGCCATTGGCGGTGCCAGCCTCTCCGCCCTGAAAGGCAATATGCGCCGCCGTAAAAAAGCAGCGGCCACGCCGGAAAATACAGATATTTCCGCTTGATTGCTTTTCAGCACTCTGGCAGTAATAACGCATCCGGAAGACAGGATTACACGCCTGCCTTCCGGATATTTTTTATAATCCAAACTTTTTAGCCAAGACTGGCAGCATGCGTCCAAACCACATATGCCAGCCTTAAAAGCAACCCCAGAGCATCCCTGATTATCAAACCTTACGTTTCGACGATAATCACGCTCGACCGGCTCTCCACCAGCTTCAGGATTTATCAAGAATGAACACCTTCAAAGAACGCATTTTCTCCGGCGCACAACCAACCGGCAATCTTCACCTCGGCAATTATCTTGGCGCATTGAAGCGCTGGGTTGCCTTGCAGGACGATAAGGATTGCATTTATTGCGTCGTTGATATGCATGCGCTGACAATTCTGCCGGATCCTGTGGAACTTTTAAATTCCACACGCGAAATCACCGCCGCCTATCTGGCTGCCGGTCTTGATCCGAAGAAGAGCATTGTCTTCAATCAGAGCCGCGTGCGCCAGCATGCGGAACTTGCATGGGTGTTCAACTGTATTGCACGTATCGGCTGGATGAACCGCATGACGCAGTTCAAGGACAAAGCCGGTAAAGACCGCGAAAATGCCTCGCTGGGTCTGCTGGCCTATCCGAGCCTGATGGCTGCAGACATTCTGCTCTACCGTGCCACCGCCGTGCCTGTTGGAGACGACCAGAAACAGCATCTTGAACTGACACGTGACATTGCGCAGAAATTCAACAATGACTATTCCGACCGCATTGCCTCGCTCGGCATCGGCGTGGAAATGGCTGTTGGTGATGAAACTGTATCGGGCTTTTTCCCGATCACAGAGCCGCTGATTTCCGGCCCTGCCATGCGTATCATGTCCCTGCGTGACGGCACCAAGAAAATGTCGAAATCCGATCCGTCGGATCTGTCACGCATCAACCTGATTGATGATGAAGACACTATCACCAAAAAGATCCGTAAAGCCAAGACAGATGCCGATGCTATTCCTTCAGAAGTGGAAGGGCTGGAAGGCCGTCCGGAAGCGGATAATCTGATCGGTATCTTCGCAGCTTTGACCAACACGGACAAAGCAGCCGTGTTGCGTGATTTCGGCGGCAAGCAGTTCTCTGAGTTCAAAGCATCGCTTGCAGAACTCGCTGTTTCGCAGCTTTCTCCAATCACGCATGAAATGCGTCGACTGGTAGCCGATCCGGCCTATATTGATGCCGTTCTGCGTGACGGTGGTGAACGCGCAAGCGTGATTGCCGAAGAAACCATGCACAATGTCCGCGACATTGTCGGCTTTCTGCAGAAATAAAAATACAAAAAAGGCAGGGAATTCCCTGCCTTTTTTATTTCTATTGAGCCTCGAAGGTCAGAGTACCAACTGAGCCCGTATCAAAATCGCCTGACTGATAATTGCCGTAGATTTTGATTTGCGTAAAACCTGCCTCACGCAGTGCCAGTTCCAGCTCAAACACGCCCCACCAGCGCAAAGAAAATAATTCCATCTCCGTTGCCACCAGTTGCGCATCTTGCCATAGCTCATAACGCAGCTGGGATGTCACCACCTGTTTGACATAGTCCGTTGCGGTGCGCATTTCCTGCAAAGTCAGCAAATCTTCGCCATCCTGCCAGTGCCGTGCACGTGGTGCGTGATCCATGAAATCACTGACAACAGAAATATCCAGCAACAACTTACCATCCTGCATCAGTGACTGCCTGCACAGGTGCAGAAAATGCATTGCATCAACCGGATCGGTCATAAGCTGGAAAGAACCGGCTGGCAGCACAATAGCCGCAAATTTCTGCGCATAATGAAATGTCGTGAAACCCTGCCTGCTCAGCTCTGCATTTACACCATATTGCGCACAATTTGCTTTGCACAGATCAAGCATATCAGGAGACAGATCAAACCCGATGACGCTGTGCCCTGCCTGTGCCAGCGGCACCAGCATACGGCCATTGCCTGTGGCCGGTTCCAGAACCGGCCCTGTGATGGTTTTCAGGCGTTCGAGATAGAATTCCACATCGCCGAAAGAGCGCCCGACCGGTTTATCCAACTCGTAAACACGCGAGGCCAGCTTGCCATAAGTCTTCGTCATTTTTTGAATTTTTCCTTGTCCGCAGCAAGCAGAGACAGGCTTAGAAGCCGCAAAACTCTGCCGCACATAAAAAATCATCCCGTTACACAGCAATGTGAAACAGCAAGAAATGCAGGACGATAGCTTTTCCTTTCAAACACAAAGTGCCTGAAAACACAATATAAACGACGGGCATAGATTTTACGGCACAGGTTCTGGGACAGAAAATTGCGTAATTTTCATAAGGCAAATATGTAAAATTTCGCCCCGCCACAAAATTGTCATCTTGCAGTCGGGCCTATTGAGTGGCAAATTCCCGCGCATGGTTTCAAAACGTCTTAGCCGGGAAGCCGGCCACCGCCGTAAATTTCTTGTCTCAATTGATGAAACGCCCGAATGCGGACGTGCGGTTGCCTATGCATCACGCCGTGTGCGCAATACCGGCGGCGCATTGGTGTTGCTGTTCGTCATCGACCCGTCAGATTTCCAGCAATTCCTTGGTGTCGGCAATATTATGCGGGCAGAGGCACTGGAACGGGCGCAGACAGCCCTGAATAAATATGCAACGCAATTACGTGAGCAATACGGCATTGAGCCTGAGCTGATTGTGCGCGAAGGGCAGACTGCGGAAGAAATTCACAGCCTGATTGAAGAAGATCAGGATATTGCCATTCTGGTACTGGCTGCCGGTTCCGGCAAAGAAGGTCCGGGACCGCTGGTACAGTCGATTGCAGGGCGCGGCGCATCCTTCCCTGTTCCGGTCACAGTCATTCCGTCAGATCTTTCTGACGATGACATTGATGCCGTCGCCTGAAACACCTATATTAAGAGCAATCACGCAACTCTGTGGTCATGGTTGCCGTATTTTCTTTACAGCCCCTCATTTAACACGGGAGAACTTCAATGTTCATCCAGACTGAAGCCACACCTAATCCGGCGACCCTGAAATTCCTGCCGGGTAAAGTGGTTATGCCGGAAGGCACTGCTGATTTCCGCGATGCGGACAGCGCCGCCAATACCTCGCCTCTCGCCGCTAAACTCTTTGCAGTACCAGGCGTGAATGGCGTATTTTTCGGCTATGATTTCATCACTGTCAGCAAAGACGGTGCGGAATGGCAGCATCTCAAACCGGCTATCCTCGGTACGATCATGGAACATATGATGTCCGGCGCACCGGTCATGGCGTCAGAACAGTCCAAAGGTCACGATCATACTGAAGGCGAGTTCTTCGCCGATGCGGATGCGGAAATCGTTGAAACCATCAAAGAACTGATCGAAACCCGCGTGCGCCCTGCTGTGGCGCAAGACGGCGGCGACATCACATTCCGTGGTTTTGAGCATGGTGTTGTTTATCTGCATATGAAAGGCGCCTGCTCCGGCTGCCCGTCTTCAACAGCAACACTGAAACACGGCATTCAGAACC
>NZ_ANNO01000210.1:0-13767 GCF_000409565.1 Pseudochrobactrum sp. AO18b | reverse complement strand
GTTTTTTATTGTCTCTGCCATACCAGATTACAGCACAACAACCTTGGCGCCGACACCGGCACGGTCATACAAATCCATAATATCCTGATTAATCAGACGGATGCAGCCGGAAGATACATTCTTGCCGATGGACCACCATTCCGGCGTCCCATGGAGACGATAGCCGCTGTCACGTCCGCCTTTATACAGATAGAGCGCACGGGCCCCCAGCGGATTGTTCAGACCGGGTTTCATGCCACCGGCATATTTTGCCAGTTCCGGCTGGCGCTTGATCATCGGCGCCGGTGGTGTCCATGTCGGCCATTCACGTTTCATGGCAATTTTGGCATTGCCTTTCCACTGAAAGCCCTCACGACCAACACCGATACCATAGCGCATCGCCTTACCATCCGGCTCGACATGATATAAAAACTTGTTCTGCGTATCGACGACAATTGTACCGGGCGCTTCTGTCGTTTCATATTTAACCTGTTGACGACGATATTCCGGTGCGATTTTCTGAACAGGAACCGTCGGCAGCACATAGGCTGCATCTGTAACACTGGAATAGGATGCCGTACTGGTCTGAAAAGGTGAGGTTGTCGAACAACCGGCCAGCGCCATTGTCAAAAAAAGACCCGCGGCAGAGAGTGCATTTCTGTATACCATTTTTCCCCTCAGAAAACCGTAATGACAGTCAACATTTGTTGGGAACAAGTTAACCATTGATCCTTAATCAATCATTAACCATGATTATCTTTTATAAAATCCGTTATTCAAGATAAACGGACACCTATACTGACAGAGACACATGCCAATTATCTCGCCTTTTCAACAACATCCTCTCAGTGACGGCCGTCAGTCTGAACTGGCATTGCTGGTGCGGCGCGGCGTGCAGCGCCTGTGCCTTGATCTGAATATTCATGTTTTGCCTGAAATTTCTCTGCGTTCAGGCAGGCGCGCCGATCTGGTCGGGCTGACGCGCAAAGGTGAAATCTGGATTATTGAAATCAAATCATCGGTCGAGGACTGGAAAGCCGATCAGAAATGGCCGGATTACCGCAATTATTGCGACCGGTTGTTTTTTGCCACCCATGCACAGGTGCCGCGTGAGATCTTTCCGGAAGATTGTGGTTTTATACTCTCGGACGGTTATGGCGGGGAAATTCTGCGCGATGCACCGGAGCACAAACTGGCACCGGCCACACGCAAAGCGCTGACATTACAGCTGGCGCGGATCGGCGCAAACCGGCTGACACTTGCAGAAATGGCAGGCGTGTCGATGCCGCTCAGTGATGCCGACTGATGAACCAGTCGGCATGATTATAAAGATAAGGCTTAACGCGGAGCGCGTTTGGCCAGAATACGCTGCAAAGTACGGCGATGCATATTCAGACGGCGTGCTGTTTCAGAAACATTGCGTTCGCACATTTCATAAACACGCTGAATATGTTCCCAACGTACACGATCTGCCGACATCGGGTTTTCCGGAGGCGCAATCTTCTCACCGTCACGGCGGGTCAGCGCTGCAAAAACCTCATCCGCATCCGCAGGCTTGGAAAGATAATCAATCGCACCGATTTTGACGGCATTCACAGCGGTGGCAATATTGCCGTAACCGGTCAGCACAATGGCGCGGGTATCTTCACGCTTGGCACGGATAGCTTCAATAATGTCCAGACCATTACCGTCGCCGAGGCGCATATCAACAACGGCATAAGCCGGAGCTGCCAGCTTCACAGCAGCAATGCCTTCCTCAACGGATTCAGCTGTTGTTACTGTAAAACCTCGGCTTTCCATAGCACGCGCGAGCCGCTGCAGAAACGGTTTGTCGTCATCAACCAGAAGAAGCGAAGGATCACTGCCGATGGCAAGGTGATCATCCTGACTCATATCATCCATCAGGTATTCCTTACTCGTCTTTTGTCTTTTTACTTATTGCTGCGCCTGCGTCAAAAAGTCAAATATGCAATGTAACTATTCATGTAAAACGACAAAATTCATAGCATTTCACAGAGATTTTACTCAAAATATGCCTGTAAAGGCCACAGTTTCAAACACTGAAAAACGAATCTTTCAGTCTCAGACACCCTCCCCCGCTTCACCGGAGAATCGGATTTATGCTGTCAGCGCCTGCCGCGACCAGACAATCGTAATTTCCGCACCGCTTTGGCCTGGTTCAGGACGATTGGCAAAGGAGATATGCGCACCGGAACGCTCCAGCAGTGTTTTGGCAATGAACAGCCCAAGCCCCAATCCGCCACCATTGCGCTCATCGCTGCGGCGCGACATGTAAGGCTCACCGATCCTGTCGAGCATATCCACCGAAAAGCCTTTGCCGTCATCACGGATCGTGATGCGCACTGAATTTTCATCCCAGCCCCAGACCACCTGTGTCTCGGTCTTGGCAAAATCCACGGCATTCTCGATCAGATTACCCAGACCATAGATCACACCGGGATTACGACGGACAACCGGCTCGGCAATCATTGATTTCGGATCAGGTTTTTTCTCAACATCAATCTGAATGCCGAAATTACGATGCGGCGCGATCACCTCTTCAATCAGCGAGGACAATGCCAGTTTCGACATATGCTCTTCGCCTTCCGAAGACAGGCTGGTGAGACGCTGCAGAATTTCGCGGCAACGCTGCGCCTGAGAGGACAGTAACTGAATGTCCTCGGTATAACGGTCATCACTTTTCAGAGCACGCTGCATTTCCTTGACCACAAGTGTGATGGTCGCCAGCGGTGTTCCCAATTCATGGGCAGCAGCAGCAGCCAGACCATCCAGCGCTGATAGATGCTGCTCACGCTGCAGAACCAGTTCCGTCGCACTCAGAGCATCGCCCAGCAGACGCGCTTCTTCGGCAATACGATAAACATAGACACCGCTGAAAATCAGCGTCGAAACAATGGCACACCAAACACCGATGACAAACATCAGCGGCAGTTCCAGCGTCATACCGCTATACCAAGGCAAAGGCAGATGCCACACCACCAGCACGCTGGCACAGGCAATCGCCATCAGGCCTAGCAGCAAAATACTGCGCACAGAAAGTGCGGTTGATGCAATAATCACCGGCACGACCAACAGCACGGCAAACGGATTTTGCAGACCGCCGGTCAGATAAAGCAGGCCGGTGAGCTGCAAAATATCAAAGGCTAAGACCAACAGAACCGTACGTAAATCCAAACGATGATTGAGCTGGTAGCGGAAAGATAAGAACAGATTGAGCCATGCCGACACGGCAATCAGCGCGAAACTGATACCCAGCGGAAACACAAAATGCAGCGACAGAGAAACGAACAAAACAGCAGCGGTCTGGCCGGTAATGGCAAACCAGCGCACGCGCACCAATGTTGTCAGACGCAGGCGACGGGAAAGCGACGAGGCCCGGTTAATCAGATCACCATTTGCCATTCAGTCTTCCCCGTAAATTATCGCGCATAAAATGCCTTATGCGGTAAAATCACGGCACACGCAAGTTAATCTGCGCCATCCTGCCGCAGGCTAATTTCCCCCGAACGCTCCCGCCATATTTTGGTTATGGCGAGACGAAAACGGTGTTCATCGAGAACCGGAACGGAATGTACTAAAGTACATGAGTACCGGAAGCACAGAGGAACGCCGTTTGCAGGCCGCAAGAGTTGGAATATTATGTCCCCCGTGGTTTGGCGCGTCGCGTAGGATCCGCCTCTGCGGGATTTTCCGGCCAGACATGGCGGGGATAGCGGCCGCGCATATCGGTGCGCACATCGACCCATGAGCCTTTCCAGAAATTTGGCAGGTCGCGGGTGATCTGGATTGGCCTATGTGCCGGAGATAGTAGCTCCAGCAGCAGCGGCACCGTATCGCGGGCAATGGAAGGATGCGTCGTCAGACCGAACAATTCCTGCACCCTCACGGCAATCACCGGCTCATCGCCTTCATAATTAATCGCGATATTGGAACCGGTCGGCACCGTAAAATGCGTTGGTGCCAGCGTATCAATCTGCCGTTGCAGATCAAACGGCACGAGAGAGCGCAGGCCATTCATCAGCGCAGACTGACTGATTTTATCGAGCCGCGCCTCACCAGTCAGAAACGGCAGCAACCAGTCTTCCAATGTTGCCAGCAGATGCTCATCATCCATCGACGGCCATGGCTCACCAAGCCCGCGATAAAGCCAGCCAAGACGGCGGCGCAGCGTTAAAGAAGATTTGTCCCAAAGCAGAATATCCAAACCATATTGGCGTACAGCCTGAACTACACCGAGATCAGCAGCCTCACCCGATGGTGCTGCCAGATTTTTCTCCGACAGGGTTATTGCCCCCAACCGCACCGCTTCACGGGCACGCAAGGCCTTGCGTTCAGGATCGTAGATGATCTGTTGTCCGCCCTCGATCTGGCTCACCAAACTCTTGCGGATATCCTCTTCACTCACCTCAGCGGCAGAGAGAATACGCTGCGCCCCTGCCCGTCCGGTCAGATCAGCAACCACCAGCCACTGCACGCGGGAGAGATGCTGGCTGGCATCCAGCTCACCACCGCGCCCATTGGCCAGAATAAACTGACCGCCATTGCCACGCGCTTTGGCCACGCGATCCGGATAGGCATCCAGCAGCAGACGACCCGCATGGGCATCGTCTTTGCTTTGCGCATTTGCAGCCGGTAAGTCTTTAATCAGCGAGCGTGCCAAGCCACGCGCCTTTTGCGCACGATCACCGCGATCCCGACGAAAACGGGAAAGCCGAGCATCGAGATCAACCTCATTACCGCCAAGGCCGCGCTCGGTCATCAGCACGGCAAGCTCTGCCGCCTGCAATGCCTCGCCGCGATTGGCAGCCTCTGCCACCATATGCGCCAGTCGCACCGGCAAAGCCAGTTTCCTGATCTGCTCGCCGGATGTTGTCAGCCGCCCGTCTGCATCCAGTGCGCCAAGCCGTTTCAGCAAGGTCGCCGCTTCTTTCAGACTGGCCGCTGAGGGTTGATCGAGCAAACGCAAGTCGCTGACATTTTGCACACCCCATGCTGCACAATCGAGCAGCAGCGACGACAAATCAGCTTCCAGAATTTCCGGCGTGGTAAAGCGCGGCAGCGACGATGTTTGCCCCTCATGCCAGAGCCGGATCGCAATACCCGATTGAGTTCGCCCCGCACGCCCTGCCCGCTGGGTAATCGCCGCCTGCGATGCGCGCACGGTTTCCAGCCGTGTCAGGCCGGTCGCCGGTTCAAAACGCGGCTGACGGGACAGACCGCTGTCGATCACCACCCGCACACCATCAATAGTGATTGAGGTTTCGGCAATCGAGGTTGCCAGCACCACTTTGCGTTTACCTTCCGGTGCCGGTTTGATCGCCGCATCCTGATCGCGACCGTCCATGGCGCCATAAAGCGGGCACAGCATAACATGCTCGCCAACGCGCCCTTCAAGGGCACGAACTGTACGCTCAATCTCACCCTGACCGGGCAGAAAACACAGCAAACTGCCCTGTTCATCAGCCAGAACCGCGCGGATTGTCCGCGCCATTGCATCTTCAATCCGCTCATCGGCTTTGCGTTCCTGATAGCGGATTTCAACCGGAAAACTGCGACCTTCACTCTCAACAACCGGCGCATTATCCAGCAGTTCCGCCACCCGCGCACCGTCAAGCGTTGCCGACATCACCAGAATTTTGAGATCAGGGCGCAAAGCTCCTTGCACATCCAGTGCCAGCGCCAATCCGAAATCAGCATCCAGACTGCGCTCATGAAACTCGTCAAACAGCACCGCGCAGATACCGGATAATTCCGGATCATCAAGGATCATACGGGCGAACACGCCTTCCGTCACCACCAGAATTTGCGTCTGCGCATGATAGCGGCTGTCGAGGCGCATCCGGTAACCGACTGTTTTGCCAACCTCTTCGCCCAGCAAACGCGCCATTTGTGTAGCTGCAGCACGTGCTGCCAGTCTGCGCGGTTCCAGCACAATAATCCGCCCGTCCTTGCGCCAGTCTGCCTGCAACAAATGCAGCGGCACCAAAGTTGTCTTACCCGCACCGGGCGGCGCAACCAGAACGGCAGAACCTCCAGCCTGCAAGGCATGATCCAATTGCGGCAGCGCCTCACGGACAGGCAAAAGCGGAAGGGATGAAACGGACTGCTGAGGCAAAGACAACGCACCTGATAAATGATTCTGATCGCAGCGAATTATAAACAGCCGCGTTATGCTTTACTATTCTTGAGGAGCAGATATGGCACATCAATTGACATACTCCCCCATAGTATATATTTTCATCACCATATTTATCGGTAGAAAACTATGCCCCACTCACCGGAAGCCAAGAAACGCGTCATGACACGCCTGCGCCGCATCAAAGGTCAGGCGGAGGCATTGGAGCGCGCGGTTGAGGAAGGCACAGAATGCGGTGCGCTTTTACAGCAGCTTGCCGCCATGCGTGGTGCCGCTACCGGCCTGATGGCTGAAGTTCTGGAAAGCCATTTAAAAGAGACCTTCCAACAGCCGCAGAAAGCCCTATCTCCGGCTGATATGGATAGTGAAATCGACCAACTTATGCGGATTATCCGCTCTTATCTGAAATAAAAGACGACAGACTTAAGAGGAACAAAGCCATGAAATCGCGCGCAGCCGTTGCCTGGGAGGCCAACAAGCCCCTCACTATTGAAACAATTGAAATCGGTGGTCCGAAAGCCGGTGAAGTTCTGGTGGAAGTGATGGCAACCGGCGTGTGCCACACCGACGCCTATACGCTGTCCGGCCTTGATTCAGAAGGCAAGTTTCCGGCCATTCTCGGCCATGAAGGTGCAGGCATTGTGCGGGAAGTCGGTGCAGGAGTCACCACACTGCGTCCGGGCGACCATGTGATCCCGCTTTACACACCGGAATGCCGCTCGTGCAAAACCTGCCTGTCGCAGCGCTCCAATCTCTGCACCTCGATCCGCGCCACGCAGGGTCAGGGTCTGATGCCGGATCGCACCTCGCGCTTCTCCTGCGACGGCGGCGAAATCTTCCATTATATGGGCTGCTCGACCTTCTCGAACTTCACCGTTCTGCCGGAAATCGCGCTGGCCAAAGTGCGTGAAGACGCGCCTTTCGACAAGATTTGCTATATCGGCTGTGGTGTTACCACCGGCATCGGCGCTGTGATTTATACCGCCAAAGTGCGTCCGGGTTCTAATGTAGTGGTGTTCGGCCTCGGCGGCATTGGTCTCAATGTTATTCAGGGTGCCCGTATGGTTGGTGCCGATAAGATCATCGGTGTTGATATCAATCCGGCCAAAGTGGAAATGGCGAAAAAATTCGGCATGACCGAATTCATCAATCCGCGTGAAATCGGCAATGACAAAGTGGTGCAGGCCATTCAGGACCTGACTGACGGCGGTGCCGACTATTCCTTTGACGCCACCGGCAATACCGATGTCATGCGTCAGGCACTGGAATGCACCCATCGTGGCTGGGGCGAAAGCATCATTATCGGCGTGGCCGAAGCTGGTAAAGAAATCGCCACCCGTCCGTTCCAGCTGGTCACCGGCCGCGTCTGGAAAGGTACAGCATTCGGCGGCGCACGCGGCCGCACCGATGTGCCGAAAATCGTTGACTGGTACATGGACGGCAAGATCAATATTGATGATCTGATCACCCATAAAATGCCGCTTGATGAGATCAACACCGCTTTTGATCTGATGCATGAAGGCAAGTCGATCCGCTCGGTGATTACATTCTGATGACACAATTTGCTTCCCGCTGGAACGAAATCGACGATCTGACACCGCGCGCACTCTATGCGATACTGAAACTGCGCATGGATGTCTTCATCGTCGAGCAGAATTGCGCTTTTGCAGAAATTGACGGCAAGGATATCGGCGCATTTCACTTAAGCATTCTTGATGGTGAGGAGCTCGCGGCGACGCTGCGGGTTCTTCCACCGGAAGAGAATGAAGCAGTGAAGATCGGCCGCGTTGTGGTAGCGCCAAACTATCGGGGCTACAAACTCGGTCAGCGCCTGATGCAGGAAGCTGTTGATTTTGCGCAAGCACGTTTTCCTGACCAGCCGGTTGAGCTTGGCGGACAAAGCCATTTGCAGAAATTCTACGGTTCTTTTGGTTTTGTAGCCATTTCCGAAGAATATCTGGAAGACGGCATTCCGCATATCGACATGCGTCTGGAACCGGCAAACGGAGCCTCTGTATGAATTTTCTGCTGCGCCGTCATATGTCCTTCTATATTGCAGCGGCATGCGGCGCGGCAGTCTTTCTGATCTGCCGGGTTTTCTCCATTTCACCGGCACCGGTAATTGCGGTCAATTGTTTCTTCATTCTCTATCTGCTCATGGCTTTAAGAGCCTTGCCGCATTTAAGTTCAGCTTATTTGAAGAAACATGCTGCAAGCACTGACGAGCCGGTCTGGATTATTTTTCTGGTCACGTTTGCGACTGTGATTTCCTCCATCACCTCGCTGTTCATTCTGATAAACCAGCAGCAACAACAGCATGATCTGTTCACATTTGCTGCGACACTGGCTGCAGTGCCGCTTGGCTGGTTCACCATTCATATGATGACAGCCCTGCATTATGCCCATTTGTATTGGGAACCTGATCAGACCGCGCTCAAAGACGGAAGCTCAGGACGCAAACATAAAGGCGGCTTTGAATTTCCGAATACGCCGGAGCCCTCCGGTTATGACTTTGTCTATTTTGCTTATGTAATAGGCATGACCGCACAAACCTCCGATACCAGCGTCACGACACCGGCCATGCGCAAGGTCACTCTGCTGCACAGTATCGTTTCCTTTTTCTTCAATACCGTACTTGTGGCCGCAGCCGTCAATGTTGCTGTGGCTCTGGGGAGTTAGTTCATGGAAATCATTTCAAAGGCAAAAGCCTTCGGCGGCACGCAGGGCGTCTATCGCCATAAAAGTGAAACCTGCCAGTGTGATATGACTTTTGCTTTGTTCCTGCCACCACAGGCAGAGCACGGACCGGTGCCTGTTCTCTGGTATCTCTCCGGCCTGACCTGCACCCATCAGAATGTCATGGATAAAGGCGAATATCGCCGCCTTGCCGCCGAGCTAGGCATCGCTATTCTCTGCCCTGATACCAGCCCGCGCGGTGATGATGTGCCGGATGAGCCGGATAACTGGCAGTTCGGTAAAGGCGCAGGTTTCTATCTCGATGCCACAGAAGCGCCTTTTACCAAAAACTATCAGATGTACAGCTATGTTACAGAAGAACTGACCAAACTGGTGGCTCAGGAATTCCCGCTGGATATGTCCCGTCAGGCAATTACCGGCCACTCCATGGGCGGCCATGGCGCAATCACCATTGCTCTGAAAAATCCTGAGCGTTTTAAATCTGTCTCCGCTTTTGCACCAATTGCCCAGCCTTCTACTGCCGGATGGTCAAAGCCTGCCTTTGAGAAATATCTCGGGCACGATCAGAGTGCATGGCGCACTTATGACACAACCGCGCTGATTGAAGACGGTCACCGGATTGAAAGCCTGTTAGTCGATCAGGGCACAGCGGACAGTTTTCTGGATGATGGTCTGCGCCCGTGGCTGTTGCAGGAAGCCTGTGCCAAGGCGACCATCCCGCTGACGCTGAATATGCGGGAAGGCTATGACCATTCCTATTATTTCATCTCAACCTTTATGGATGAGCATTTGCGTTGGCACGCTGCCCGCCTGTGATATTCCGGCTTTGATGGTCTGCAAATGGCGCGTTTCTGCGCTTCCGGTGCTCATGTGCACACGGCACCGCACGCCCAACAGGGCGTGCAAAGGATGCCGTGATCTAAATAGCTGCATAATCTTATCTTTAATCAAAGAGGATTAAAGGATTATGCAGGGTACACTGCGCGCCGGTTCTCGAACCACACCATTTTCGTCACATCAAAAACGGAATATGTGTCATGTGCCGCGCTGAATTTCAGCGCGGCGTCACCTTCATCAGCAAACCGTTTTTAGGCTGGGTAGTCAGTTTCTGTACCGGCCACGGCTTCGCATTTCCCACCATATCAAAACGATGTTTGGACAACAGAACCGCCAAGGCGATCACCGCTTCCTGCATGGCAAAACTGCCGCCGATACAGACGCGCGGGCCTGCCCCGAATGGCAGATATTGAAAACGGTCGATCTTATCGCGGTTTTGCGGATGGAACCGCGCCGGAATAAATGCCTCCGGATTATCCCAATATTTCCGGTGCCGGTGGATTGTCCACGGCATCACGATCACCGCCGTACCTGCCGGAATTTTCAGGTCGCCAAACTGATCATCCGCAAGCGCCTCACGATTGATCGAAGGTGCAGGCGGATAAAGCCGCATCGCCTCCTCAAAAGCAGCGCGGGTCATAGGAAGCTTTTCCAGCCATTGATGCGGCGGTAAATCCTTGCCTTCACCATTCATGAATGCATCAATTTCTGCCTCAACAACAGCACGCTCCTGCGCATCCTGCGCCAGAAGATAAAGCGTCCAGCCCAGTGCCCGTGCGGTTGTTTCATGCCCCGCACCGATGAAAGTAATCAGATTATCCTCAATCTCATCCCGCGACAGGCCATCCGGTTTTTCAGCAGAAGTTTCCGTCTGCAATAACAGTGTCAGGAAATCATTCGGCACGGCTTCACCACAATCCATCCGCTCTTTGCGCAGCTGAATCGTCTCCGCCACAATGGAACGGAAAAAGCCTAATGAACGGCGGCCACGCAATTGTGTCAGGCGGGGCAACCAGTCCGGCGCGCCGAGCAGATCAAACGGATCGACCCGTCCCATCGTTTCAAACAGCCGGTCTGTCTGGCGGGCAAATTCCTTCGGATCACCGGCAATCTCGCCGGAAAATAATGTCTCAGCCAGAATATCATAAGTCAGCAATGTCATATCCCGCGACACATCTGTCACTGTGCCTGATATACGATAGCGGTTGGTGAAGGCCTGCGCACTTTTCAGCATAGCATCAGCGAAGCCGTGAATATGACGCGGTGTGAAAACCGGCGCCATAGCTTTGCGGGAGCGCCGCCATGTGGAGCCTTCGGCGGTCAGCAACCCGTCGCGCAGGATCGGGCGCAACACGCGCTGACGGATGGTGCCCATCGGATAATTTTGCGGATTTTCCACCAGAACATGACGGATCAGCGCCGGATCATTGGCAATAATCGTATGCATACCGAGCCAGTTCACCTCAACCCACGGCTCATTATAGGACGGCTCGCCCCAAAGCTCTAACGGGTTACGATAGACAATCCGCATCAGCGCCAGCCGCCCGACCGGATCTTTACGCGGAACCGGTGCCGGTGGCACAAAAGGGTGCTTTGCCGGAATTGCACCGGCATTTGAAAGTGAAGATCGTAGCAATTCAGTCATGATGCCATCCTGAAAATGTTTCATCATGCTGTTCTAGTATCAGCCTTGTGCCCCCAAACGCATGCCGCAGTTAAATGTCTTCATTCAACGTCCGCAAGCATGCGTCACTCAAGAATCCAGAGCGTACACAGCAAGTTGAATGCGCTGTAAAGGCTCTGGCAGCACCGGAAACAGCGACTACCTCAAACAGATATAGGAAAGACAATAAGGCAAAACAGCGATCCCGCAAATTTTGCCGTAATTATCTGACAGGAAACTTGGAACGCGCACTGGTCAAGGCTGTCCCGCCTGCCTATATGTGCTGTTAACTTCAGAGAAATATGAAAGCCCGCTTCCGTGTCATCCGCAATCAACAGCATTATCAGCCTGCCATACCGGCTTATGCTGTTTCTGCTTGCGTTCATGATGCTGCAGTTTTGTGCCTTTCAGATGTCTGCACAGGCTTACACACCTGTTATGCCGCTTGCAGCCGAAATTACACATGTTGCGCCGGCGCATGAAATGATGGATCACGGGCAGCACAATAAAGCGCCGGAAACCGGCCAGCATCACAGCACCAAGGGCATGGCCTGTGCAGTCAGCGGCTGTGTTATGCCTGTTCCTGTAGCACCGGTTATGGCACAAATTGATGCCTTTCCGCGCGCACTAAGCGCGCCCTATATGCAGGTCTTGCACGGACTGCCGCCTGCCCTTTCCGATCGCCCTCCGATCTCTGTTTGTGCCTGAAAATCACAATGCACCGCGCTGACCTTCAGCGCAGGTGATAATATTTTCTGTCATAAACGGAGTATTCCGATGAAAACACTTAATCGTCGTCAGACCTTGCTGTTCGGCCTTGGTGGTCTGTCCGCTATTGCCCTGCCAGCACTGCACCTCAATCGCGCAAGCGCACAGGGCGCCCATGATATGCACAATATGGCACCTGCCGCATCCGCCGCACCAACAGGTGTGAAACTGCCTCACCCTGCCCTTTTGCAGCCGGATAATAGCGGTTTGGTAAAGCTGAAGATCGCCAAAGGCCGTCACAGTTTTCAGGCTGGCAGCAGTGCCGCTTCCGCAGGTATTAATGGTAATTATTTCGGCCCTGTTCTACGCCTGCAAAACAAATCCCATGTGCGCTTTGCCGTTGAAAATGCCATGGATGAAGTGACAACCCTGCATTGGCACGGGCTGATGATCCCGTCTGATATGGATGGCGGGCCGCATAATGTGATTAATGCGGGCGCTATATGGCAGCCGGAATTTGACATCAACCAACCGGCATCGTTCAACTGGTTCCACCCGCATACACATATGGAAACAGCCCGTCAGGCACATATGGGTGCGGCCGGTATGTTGCATGTCAGCGATGGCGGCGACCGTGAACGCGGCCTGCCGGATACATTCGGCACTGACGATCTGTTTCTGGTATTTCAGGATCGCCGCGTGATTGACGGTGACAATGTTTATGCGCCGGATTTCATGGATCTGATGCATGGTTTCCGTGGTCAATATCTCACCGTCAACGGTGCCATTGCACCCGTTGCCACAGTGCCGCAGAGCATTGTGCGTCTGCGTCTGCTCAATGCCTCCAATTCGCGCAATTATCACTTCCATTTCAGCGATGGCCGGATGATGCATGCGATTGCGTCCGATGGCGGCTTCCTCGCCAAACCGGCAGCAGTGGATATTCTGACCATTGCACCGGGTGAGCGCTATGAAGTGCTGGTGGATTTCTCCAATGGCATGGCTGCGGACTTTACCAGCCTGCCGGATGACGGCTCCGGCAGAACACCGAAACTGGGTGATGCACAAAGCCTTGAGCATTTGATGCGTTTTGAGGTGAGCGATGGTCTGAAAGCCGATGTGATGAAACTTGTTTCCGCATTGGAAGAACCGGCTGCTGCCGATCCGGCCAAGTCCGTCAAAACCCGCTCTTTCGTCTTTGATGAAAACATGGCCGGTAACATGGCGATGATGCGCAAAAAAATGATGGGCGGCGAAAGCTCCCCGATGGGTCAAATGGGGCAGATGGACCATAGCAAAATGGATCACAGCCAGATGGGGCAGATGCAAATGCCGCAACCATCTAAAATGCAGGAAATGATGTCCGGAGAGATGGATCATGGCGAACATTCGGCACGTTCAGCTGACCAGATGGGACCATCGCTGACTGCTGCCACCTCCGGCATCACCATGTCGATTGCGGATAAGCCTTTCGACATGAGCCGTGTGGATGTGGAAGCCAAGCTCGGTTCCATGGAAATCTGGAAGCTGAAATCTGTTGAAATGGGACACCCGTTCCATATTCACGGTGCCAATTTCCGCGTCCTGTCCAAAAATGGTCAGGCAGCACCGGATTATCAGGCCGGATGGAAAGACACTGTGCTGGTCGACGGAGAAGCCGAATTGCTGGTTCACTTCAAAGCAGAGGGCAAACGCTCACATCCGTTCATGTTCCATTGCCATGTGC
>NZ_ANNO01000209.1:0-2631 GCF_000409565.1 Pseudochrobactrum sp. AO18b | reverse complement strand
GCGGTTTATTACATAAAAACTGGTAATTATGCCGTTTTTCAGCGCTAAAATTTGGTAAATCGGCTCTCAGCGACTATATTAAAGAGACCATTTCAGCCTGATTCGTTTCAGCACTTTCCGGCCCGTTCCGGTAAGCCGGAATCTATAATCAGCCAAATTTTTTACCGGACGGCATAAGCCTTACGGCAACGCTAACGAAAGTCTTTCATGAGCGAGACCACTGAAAATCCTCAAGGCGAGAACCTTTCCGCAGATATCAATGCGACTAATCCTGAATATGGCGCGGATTCCATCCGCGTTCTGAAAGGGCTTGATGCGGTGCGCAAGCGCCCGGGCATGTATATCGGTGATACGGATGACGGCTCCGGCCTGCATCACATGGTTTACGAGGTGGTGGATAACGCGATTGACGAGGCGCTTGCCG
This sequence comes from Pseudochrobactrum sp. AO18b, assembly GCF_000409565.1. Taxonomy (NCBI): domain Bacteria; kingdom Pseudomonadati; phylum Pseudomonadota; class Alphaproteobacteria; order Hyphomicrobiales; family Brucellaceae; genus Pseudochrobactrum; species Pseudochrobactrum sp. AO18b. The sequence continues at coordinate 2,207 of NZ_ANNO01000209.1, read as the reverse complement.
GTCATGCGACACTGGTTACCGTGACACTGAATGCCGACGGTTCCTGCACTGTAACCGATAACGGCCGCGGTATTCCGACCGATATCCATAAAGAAGAAGGCGTGTCTGCCGCTGAGGTTATCATGACCCAGCTGCACGCAGGCGGTAAATTCGACCAGAACTCCTATAAGGTTTCCGGTGGTCTGCACGGCGTGGGCGTTTCCGTGGTGAACGCGCTTTCCATCTGGCTGAAGCTTAAAATCCGTCGCGCCGGTAAAATTCATGAAATGAGCTTTACCCATGGTGTGGCTGATGCACCGCTGGTGGAAACCGGTAATGCGGGCGATGAAACCGGTACGGAAGTCAGCTTCCTGCCGTCGCCGGACACTTTCACCATGGTTGAATTCAGCTATGAAACGCTGGAACGCCGTCTACGTGAACTGGCATTCCTGAATTCAGGCGTGCGCATCAAACTGGCTGATAAGCGCCATGCGGATGTGATTGAGCAGGTTCTGCATTATGACGGTGGTCTGCAGGAATTTGTCAAATATCTCGACCAGTCCAAAAAAGCACTGCTTGAAAATCCGATCTATATTATCAGCGAAAAAGACGGCATGACCGTTGAGGTCGCCATGTGGTGGAACGACACCTATCATGAGCGCGTGCTGTGCTTCACCAATAACATTCCGCAGCGTGACGGTGGTACGCATCTGGCTGGCTTCCGCGGTGCGCTGACCCGTCAGATGACCGGCTATGCGGAAAGCTCCGGCATTGCCAAGAAAGAGAAAGTCAATCTGACCGGTGATGACTGCCGTGAAGGTCTGACAGCAGTGCTCTCGGTAAAAGTGCCGGATCCGAAATTCTCATCCCAGACCAAAGACAAGCTGGTGTCTTCGGAAGTTCGCCCCGTCGTGGAAAGCCTCGTTAACGAAGCGCTGGCCACATGGCTGGAAGAACATCCAAGTGAAGCCAAAGTGCTGATGTCCAAGGTTGTGGAAGCGGCTGCCGCGCGTGAAGCGGCGCGTAAAGCCCGCGATCTGACACGCCGTAAAGGTGCGCTCGACATCACCTCCCTGCCGGGCAAGCTGGCAGATTGTCAGGAACGCGATCCGGCCAAGTCCGAAATCTTCATCGTTGAGGGTGACTCGGCTGGTGGTTCTGCCAAGGGCGGTCGTTCGCGTCAAAATCAGGCTATTCTGCCGCTGCGCGGTAAGATCCTTAATGTGGAACGCGCCCGTTTTGACCGTATGCTCTCCTCCGACCAGATCGGTACGCTGATCACTGCGCTCGGCACCTCAATCGGTAAGGACGAGACCAGCGGTTTCAATCCGGAAAAGCTACGCTACCACAAAATCATTATCATGACGGATGCTGACGTCGACGGCGCTCACATCCGCACCTTGCTGCTCACATTCTTCTTCCGTCAAATGCCTGAGCTGATTGAGCGCGGTCATATCTATATTGCCCAGCCGCCGCTCTACAAAGTAACACGCGGCAAGTCTTCGCAATATATCAAGAACGAAGCTGCCTTTGAGGACTTCCTCATTGAAACCGGTCTCGAAGAGGCAACTCTGGAACTTGGCAATGGTGAAGTTCGTGCCAGTGCCGATCTGCTGTCGATCATCAATGATGCCCGCAATCTGCGTACAGTGCTGAACGGCCTGCATACACGCTACGACCGTGCAGTGATCGAACAGGCTGTGATTGCCGGTGCGATGAATGTGGAAGCGTCCAACGATCCGGCGAAAGCACAGGCTCTGGCCGATGCGGTTGCCAAACGCCTCGACATGATCGCCGAAGATATGGAACGTGGCTGGAGCGGCACCTATTCACCGGAAGAGGGTTTCCGCTTTGAACGCATGCTGCGCGGCGTAAAAGATACCGCAATTATCGACATGGCGCTGCTTGGTTCTGCCGATGCCCGTCAGCTGGATCGTTTCAGCGAACGACTGCATGAGGTTTATTCCACGCCGCCGGTTCTGCGCCGCAAAGATAAGAGCGAAACCATTTCCGGTGCGCTTCAGCTTCTGGAAGCAGTTTTTGCAACCGGTCGCAAAGGTCTGTCGCTGCAGCGCTATAAAGGTCTTGGCGAAATGAATGCCGAGCAGCTTTGGGAAACTACGCTGGATCCGAATGCACGCTCGCTGCTGCAGGTAAAAGTGACCGATGCAACCAGCGCCGATGCTCTGTTCTCGCGCCTGATGGGTGACGAAGTGGAACCACGCCGT
>NZ_ANNO01000208.1:0-2498 GCF_000409565.1 Pseudochrobactrum sp. AO18b | reverse complement strand
CAATATGTGGCGGCTGGATAATGAGCCCGTCCGGTGTTTGCGTACGATACACCTCTACCCCATAGAGATCGCGGATCACCTCTTCACGCAGAATATCCGCCGGTGCGCCATCAGCCACCAGACAACCATCTTTCAACAAAAGCAGGCGGGTACACCAGCGCGCGGCCAGTCCCAGATCATGCAATGTGCAGATAATGCTGCGGCCACGTGTGGAAAGCTCACGGAAAATCTGCATCAGGCCAAGCTGATGTGCCGGATCAAGCCCTGCCACCGGCTCATCGGCCAGCATCAAAGGCGTATCCTGCGCAATGGCGCGGGCAATCAGAACCCGCGCCTGTTCACCGCCGGATAATTCCCGCGCCGATTTATCGCGCAGATGAGTAATCTCCAGCGCTTCTATGGCAGAAGTAATCTGGTGCTGATCCTCTTTGCTCAGGCCGGAGAATTGCGGCAGACGAGCAAGACGGCCGAGCTGCACCACAGCCTCAACGCGCATATTCCAGCTGATCTCACGATCCTGCGCAATATAGGACAGAAACTGTGCACGCTTTATGCTTTTAAGCTGCGCGCTTTCCTGTCCGTTCAAAGTGACCGAGCCCTGATAAGGCAGTTGCGCCAGCAGAGCACGCAGCAGCGTGGACTTTCCTGCACCATTCGGGCCGATCAGACCGACAAACTCGCCTTCACCTATAGTGAAAGAAACTCTGTCAACAACGATGCGCTTCTGGCGGGAAACCGAGAGATTTTCAACGCGCAACAGGCTCAAATTTCTGCTCCTTTGCGCAATCTCCACACCAGATGCAGGAAGAATGGCGCACCGATCAAAGCGGTCAGAACGCCGAGTTTCAGATCCTTCTCCGGAAGAATAAGACGTACGAAAATATCAGCTGCCAACAGCATAACCGCTCCGCCCAGTGCCGAAGCCGGCAACAGACGCGCAGGGCGCGAACCAACAAAAGGACGCAAGACATGCGGCACTACCAGCCCGATAAAGCCAATTGCTCCTGCCACAGCCGTTGCCGCGCCGACACTCATTGCCGTGCCTGCAACAACCAGAAACTGCACTTTACGTAAATCAACCCCGATGCTGGCAGCGGTTTCCTGCCCCAAAGTCAACGCATCCAGTGAACGGCCTGACAGGATCAACATGATCCAGCCAAGGCTCATAAACGGCAGCACCAGCCAGACATGGCTCATGGAACGATCATTTAAGGAGCCGAGCATCCAGAAGACAATTTCCATCAGGGCAAAAGGATTGGGTGCAAGGCTCAGTGCCAGTGACGTCAGCGCTCCGGCAAAGGCAGAAACCGCAACGCCGGCCAGAATAACTGTAATCGTAGAGCCGCTGCCGCCTGCCAGAAACTGCACCAATAGAACAGCTATAAATGCAAAACCCAGCGCCATCAGCGGCAGACTTAAAGGAAACAGCAAAGACAGTCCGCTATAAAGCGCCAGCACAGCGCCAAGCGATGCAGAAGAACTCACTCCCAGCAACCCGGGCTCCGCCAATGGATTGCGTAAATAACCTTGCAAAGCCGCACCGGACAAACCCAATGTCAACCCAATCATCGCGCCAAGCAAGGCACGAGGCAAACGCAATTGCTGCATGATCAACACGGTATCGCTGTCCCCCGCTCCGAACAGGCCGGACAGCCCTTGCATAAGACTGATGGAAGACGAACCGGTCAGCAGTGAGATGACAAACAGGGCGATCAGCATCGCGCCAAGCGCAAGCAACAGACCATAATAGCGCCGGTTCTGATCCATCATCGCTCTCCGTTTGCCTGTCTGGCACGCTGCAATATTCTCACCGCTTCCAGCGTATAGACTGAACCGCACGACCAGCTGCGCGCAGGCACAGCCACATGCTGTGTTTTACGCCCCTGCTCGCTTACCAAAGCCTTCATAACCGGATGCCGGTAATTCTGATAGGCCAGTGCCGGTTTCTCATAAAATTCCGGCTCGACAACCATATCCGGCTTCAGACGAATGAGATCTTCCAGCGATACACGCCCTGCTGCCAGTCTGCTGTCACTGGCACCAAGATTGGTAATATCCAGCAGCTTCATAATCTCATCTGACAATGTTCCCACGCCGGAGGTGTAACCATTAGGCTCATAAAGCAGCGCGGTTACCGTCTGTGTATCCTTCTGCAAAGAGCCAAGTGTCTGATCGATTTCAGCAATTTGTGACTGTGCATTGTCTTGCTGCCCTAGCACCTGCCCCATTTGCGTGATCTGCTGGCGGATATCAGCAAAGCTCTGCGCATAACCGAAACGCTCAATCCTGACACCTTCCCGCTCCAGAACCGCAAGCTTGTCCGGCGCTGTGTAGACCGAGGCCAAAACCAGATCGGGCTTCAGCGCCAATATTTCCTCAAGACCGGAACGGTTGAGATAATAATTTCCGGCCTGTTTTGCGACCGGCGAAGAAACCGGATCTGCCGCAATATGGCTGACAGAGACGATCTGAGACGGATCGGTAAGCGACAGCGCCAG
>NZ_ANNO01000207.1:0-3621 GCF_000409565.1 Pseudochrobactrum sp. AO18b | reverse complement strand
CCCTTTTGGTAAAACTGATGAGGACGGTTAAACGCACCATTCTCAGAAAGAGGCTTTCAAACCGGCAAATGCACCGCGACCCGGTGTATTATAACCGTAGACTTCCTGATATTTTTTATCGAACAGGTTTTCGATACGGGCATAACCTTCAAGCTTATCTGTGAACTTATAGCTGCCGCCGATGTTAACAACGGTGTAGCTACTCAGATTAACGCGGGATGATGCACCACCTATGAAGGCAACATCTTCCATCTTGCCATTGAATACAGCTTCACCGAACAGGCGGGCACGATCCTCATAGAATGTATAAGCCACATTCGCAGAACCTGAATGACGCGGACGACGTACCGCATCAAGGTCATCCGCACCTTTCGAAGAGGTGTAAGTATAGCTACCGCCGGCTGTGAAGCCATGGAACAGGTTCAGCGTTGCAGCCAGTTCCACACCATGACGACGGCTTTTTCCGTCAAGGTTTTTCACTGTTGATGTCCAGTCCGGATTATAGACTGTCACGATCTCATCCCGCAGATCCTGATTGAAATAGGTTACATCTGTAACCAAAAGACCATCAAAGAAAGCATATTCCAGACCGATATCCCAACCAAGGCTTTTCTCAGGCTTCAAGTTCGGATTGCCGACAAAAGTGCTCGGCGTATAACCGAACTGCTCGAAGAAAGTCGGGTTGGTCACACCGGTACCAACGGAACTGTGCAGACGGGCATTTGTATCAGGAATTGCCCATGCCCCGCTCAGGGAGAAAGTCGTGGCGTCGTCAAAATCTTTATTCACATCATGGCGCAAACCAAGATTGACGAAGAACTGATCCGCGAATTCACCATTATATTCGCCGACAAAGGAATACATTGAGCGCTTATGATGTTCAAACTGGGTCGGATCCATCCACGGGTTGGACAAATCATTCTCCGTCGCAATCTGATGGAAACGCTCCTGCTGCCACTCTATACCGCCGGTCATTTTGTGATGTGCATCCGCAAAACTCGGCGTATCAAAAGCATAGGTCGCCTGATAGGACGCCGTATAGCGGCTGCCTTTATTTTCAGCAGGATAGTCCGGTGCAATATATTCATATTTGCGGTCACTGCCGGTGAAACGCAGTTTCTGCGTCAGTGCATCATCCAATGCTGTCCATGTCAGACCAACACTGCCCAGAAGCTCATTCGTCTTACCTTCCAGACCGATTGAATCCAGCGGATTAAGGGATGTCATATTATCAAGATCAGTGCGGTTCTTCACATAACGCAAAGTCGCGTCGAGTTTGGCTGCATCCGACAGATCAATATTGACCTTACCATTCAACGTCAGATTTTCGTCGCCGTCTTTTTCATCGCCGATATTGGAAATATTGAAACCCTTGGTGCGGCGGTATGAGGCGGCCAGCGCTATATCGTAATTTTCAGCGCCGCCCTGCAAAAGCACGCCGCCGAGCCATGAATTCTGGCTGCCTGCTTCTGTTGTACCGCTGATTTTGAAACCATCGCGCTTGCCGCCTTTGGTGATAATATTCACCACACCGGCCAATGCATTTGAGCCCCAGAATGCGCTCTGAGGGCCGCGCAGAATTTCAATCCGGTCGATATCTTCCGCCTGCAAAGCGCCGAAATCATAGGCATCACCGGATGCGGCATTCATTTCAACGCCGTCAACCATCACCAGAAGATGGTTTGCTTCAGCACCGCGCACACGAATATTGGTCATGCCGCCTTTGGAGCCTGAGCGCGACACGGCAAAACCCGGCACCATGCGCAGCGCATCGGCTACATAACGCACCTGATTTTGCTCAAGCTGCTTGCCGGTAATCACAGTTACAGCACGGCCGGTCTTGCCTTCTTCAATTGGCGTGCGTCCGGCGGTGACGAGGATTTCTTTAAGCTGTACCGGTTCCTGCTTTTTTTCTTGCGCCAGTGCATTGCCGAGGCTGAAAACTGTCAAAGCCGTTCCGAGTACCAAAATGGATTTTTTATGCTGCAACAAATTGCGTGTCATGCTGTCCCGCCATAGGTCAGACAATGCACGCTTTATCCGCATTACATTGCCCTGAATGATACAAACCGCATTTGAGACAGGCTGAAAACAACAGGCATATCCGCATACGGCAACATTTTAACAATGTCACCGTCACGGACGTCCGCGCCTGTGCACCCCTCGTGCACCGGCTGGTGACCGGAAAAGGCAGGTCTCCTGACTTGCGGGTCATCACGAACGCTCCGCCTTCCCGTCCTCTCAGACAGTGGCTTACCGGAGGCCGCTCACCGTTACAGTTGCGGGGGCAGTCACGGATTAAGCACCGTGTTCCCTTTTCATTTGTCTGAAACAATGCTGCCCAGACAAAACCTTTTCCATATAAAGCGATAACAATGCACCGCTTCACGGTCAATTCTTAAGCAATTATGAACTGCGTTTTTCAAAGGGGCGTGATACTTGTGCCGCAGTTTCAAAATGATAAAGCATAATTCCTTAAACTTGGATCTGTTTAAGGTAAAATTATGCTCTAATTTTAAAGTGTTAGAGCGACCTCTGTGTGCCAAGTCTGGCACACGGCGCTCTAGACGCTTTAGCCGTTACAGCGCACGGATATCATCGTAAAGTTTCTGCGGAATTGTCACCGTGCCATTGGCCAGACTGCGTTCACGGGCTTCATAGCGGCGCTGCGACGGCAGACGTGCGCCCTGATCTGTAATCGCTGAGAACATTTTCTCCGCCCGCCCCATATGCTCTGCCATTGCTGCGCCGAGGAAACTCTCCGGATTCAAGGCAATCACGATTTCCCCGTGTTTCGGCGTTGCACCGCGGCCATTATCCCATTCCTGAGATTCAAGGCTCAGCATATCGCCAATCAACGGCCCTGCCAGCAATTCTACCATCGCGGAAAGTGCTGATCCTTTATAACCACCGAAGGTCAACATCGCGCCTTGCAATGCAGTCTCGGCATCAGTCGTCGGCTCACCATCTTTATCTACCGCCCAGCCCAATGGGATCGGCTTGCCTGCACGGCGATGCAGTTCTATCTCACCGCGTGCCGCAGCACTGGTAGCAAAGTCGAAAACAAACGGATATTTGCCTGCACGCGGCCAGCCGAAAGCAATCGGATTGGTACCGAACACACCGGTTTTACCACCGGCAGGTGCAACCCATGAATGGCTCGGCACCATCGTCAGTGACACCAGACCATGCTCTGCCAACATTTCCACTTCCGGCCACAGAGCCGAGAAATGCACACAATGATTGATCGCCATCGCGGCAATGCCAAGCTTGCGGGTTTTCTCGACCAGCATCGGCAGGCCTTTTTCCAGCGCCAGCAAAGAATAACCGCCCTTGGCATCTACCGCGACGATACCGCCGGCACGGTCTTCCACAACCGGCACCGCATCCAGAACCACAGCACCGGTTTTAATGGTCTGAGCACAGCTCAGCACCCGGTAAAGTCCGTGAGAGTCGCATTCATCACGCTGGCAGCTTTGCAGCAAACGCGCATTGGCCTGCGCATGTTCTTCAGAAAGACCAAGCTTGATAAAGGTCTTTTCTGCGAGGTTGTAAGCTTCATCCAGCGTGATGGTAATGGTAGCGGTCATGGCTGCGGTATCCTCCCTGCGTATAAAATTT
>NZ_ANNO01000206.1:0-4281 GCF_000409565.1 Pseudochrobactrum sp. AO18b | reverse complement strand
GCGGGGGGTTCTTCAAAGCTTAGATATCAGCGGGAGAATTTGCGGTCGCCGCCTTCACGCGGCTTGCGCGGGCCTTTTGGCTTATCGCCGTAAGGCTTGCCTTCGCCGCCTTTAAAGCGGGACTTACCTTTCGGTGCGCCCCAGCCCGGCTTATCGTCGCCGCCACGCTTATCAAAGCGGCGTTCACCACCGCGATCAGAACGCGGGCCACGGCTTTCCTGTTCCGGCGCAGTTGAAGTACGGATCACCAGACCTTTTTCGCCGGTACCCTGTTCTTCAACAGTCGCGAAATATTCCTTGGCTTTTTCGCTGTTAATCTCGAAACGGGTTTCGTTTTCAAGAATACGGATCGCACCGACATCACCCTTGGAAACCTGACCAGCTTTACAGATCAGCGGCAATATCCATTTCGGATCGGCACGATGTTTGCGACCAGCCGACAGTGTAAACCATGCACCGCCATTGAAGGAGGAACGGTCTTCACGCGGAGCACGCTCGGAGCGTTCACCGCGCTCGCGTGCCGGTGCACCCAAGGCGCGTACCGGACCTTCAGAAACATCTTCCGGTGCCGGACGGCTTTCGATTTCACGACGCAAATAAGCAGCTGCGATCTGTTCAGGCGTATAACGGGCCTGCAATTCGCGCATCAGTTCCTGCATGTCTTCAGGAATCTCATCGCTGAGGCGTTCGTTGCTGAGGATAACCTCACGAACTTTTTCCTGAACCGCATTAATGGTCGGCGCTGCAATGCTCTTGGCATCCAGACGTGTCATTTGCAGCAGACGCTCAGCCGAACGGCGGCGGGAGAAAGGAACCACCAGAATACAGGTGCCCTTACGGCCTGCACGACCGGTACGACCGGAGCGGTGCAGCAGTGTTTCACCGTTATTCGGCAGATCGGCATGAATAACCAGATCAAGATTTGGCAGATCAATACCGCGTGCAGCAACGTCTGTTGCTACGCAAACACGGGCACGACCATCACGCATGGATTGCAGCGCATTGGTACGTTCAGCCTGTGACAATTCACCGGACAGCGCCACAACCGAGAAACCACGATTGCTCAGACGGCTTGCCAGATGCTTCACACCTTCACGGGTGGAGGCAAAGATAATGGTGTTGACATTATCATAGTACAACAGCGTGTTGATGATCGCGTTTTCGCGCTCATGCGGCGGCACAATCATCGCCTGATAAGTAATATCGGCATGTTTTTCATGGGACGCAGTGGCAGTGATACGCAATGCATCTTTCTGGAAACGCTTGGCAAGCAAAGCAATGGATTTGGAAACCGTTGCCGAGAACATCAGTGTACGGCGATCTTCCGGTGCTTCACCGAGGATGAATTCCAGATCTTCGCGGAAACCGAGATCAAGCATCTCATCGGCTTCATCAAGCACAACGGCACGCAGATCAGACATGTTCAGCGCACGGCGGGTAATATGATCGCGCAGGCGACCCGGTGTACCCACGATAATATGTGCACCGCGCTCCAGATTGCGGCGTTCAGTACGGATATCCATACCACCAACGCAAGTGGTGATACGGGCACCCGTTGGTGCGTAGAGCCATTCCAGCTCACGGGCAACCTGCAAAGCCAGTTCGCGTGTCGGGGCAATAATCAGAGCCAATGGCGCACGCGGGGCTTCCAGACGATCTCCCTGTTCAAGCAGATCAGGCGCCATGGCAATACCAAAAGCAACAGTTTTACCGGAGCCGGTCTGAGCAGAAACCAGCAGATCGCGACCGTCATTGTCAGGCGTCAGCATAGCTTCCTGAACGGAGGTCAGTTCCTCATAGCCACGAGCTGTGAGCGCACCGGCAAGGGCAGGTGCAATAGTAGAAGGCAAGGTCATGAATGACTTTCAGCAATGGCTCACCCACGCATCAACTGGCCCCGACATTATTTGCCCTGAAGTTTCAGAAGCAAATGTCCCATCCCTGGCTTCATTCATGATGAAACGGCAAAAAGCCGTATACCATGCTTTCACACATCCGTGACCGGTAACGTAAATAAGCAAACAACAATAAGTGATGATGCTGCGCTACGTAAAGGCGAATGACATTGAGGTCAACCTGCAACGGGCGATTGTTACAATCTATTCCGCACAGAAGACCAGTCTTTCGCTTTTTAAGGCGCTTATGTTGCAAAACCGGAGTTTTGCAACATGTTCTGGTGCCTCTTACTGCATTAACTGCATAAGATCAATGCGCCTCATCCCAGTTTTGTGCAGCCCGAGCATCAACCTGCAACGGTACTGTCATTGAAACTGCAGGCATTGCCGCATTGATCATAACCTCACGCACCACCTCAATAGTATGCTCAACCTGCGCATCTTCAACCTCGAAGATCAGTTCGTCATGCACCTGCAACAGCATTTGCGCATCGAGTTTCGCGTCTGCCAGTGCCGGTTCCATGCGGATCATCGCGCGACGAATAATATCCGCTGCCGAACCCTGAATAGGCGCATTAATCGCAGCCCGTTCATTAAACGCCCGCACCTGCGGATTACTGGCTTTGATCTCCGGATAATGAATACGGCGGCCGAAAATGGTTTCGACATAGCCTTGTTCACGCGCAGCAGCTTTGGTCGCCTCCATATAATCTTTAATGCCGGGGAAACGCTCAAAATAGGTACGGATATAGGAACTTGCCTCTTCACGCGGGATCGACAGCTGATTGGCAAGACCAAAGGCCGAAATACCGTAAATAATACCGAAATTAATCGCTTTAGCACGGCGGCGTACTTCTGACGGCATGCCCTCTACCGGCACGCCGAACATTTCAGAGGCCGTCATTGCGTGAATGTCTATACCGTCATCAAAGGCTTTTTTCAGCTGCGCAATATCCGCAACATGCGCGAGTACACGCAGTTCAATCTGACTATAATCGGCAGAGATCAGCTTTTTACCCTGCGGCGCCACAAAGGCGGTGCGGATTTTGCGACCTTCAGCGGTGCGCACCGGAATATTCTGCAGGTTCGGTTCCGACGAGGACAGACGTCCTGTGGTCGTTACCGCCATAGAATAAGATGTATGCACCCGCTTAGTTTCAGGGTGAATATAACCGGGCAATGCATCCGTATAGGTGGATTTGAGCTTGGTAAGCTGGCGCCAGTCCACAATCTTGCGCGGCAGCTCATGGCCTTCCGCCGCCAGATCTTCCAGCACCTGCGCAGAGGTCGACCACTGGCCGGTCTTGGTTTTTGAACCACCCGGCAGGCCGAGTTTGCCAAACAGAATATCGCCAAGCTGCTTCGGTGAGCCGATATTCATCTTTTCACCGGCAAGCGTATAAATCTCATCTTCAATAGCCGCAGCCGATTGCGCCAGATCACCGGAAAGGCGGGAGAGAATTTGGCGGTCAACGCTGACACCGCGCTCTTCCATCCGCGCCAGCACTTCAACCAGCGGGCGTTCCAGCCGCTCATAAACTGAGGCCATACCATCGGCGGCCAGACGCGGTTTCAGCACCTGCCACAGGCGCAATGTGACATCGGCATCTTCCGCACCATAGGCGATGGCGCGGTCAATCGGCACCATGTCAAAAGTCACGGCCGATTTTCCGGTACCCGCTACTTCCTTATAAGGGATTGTTGTGTGCCCAAGCCAGCGTTCTGCCAGCACATCCATGCCATGGGTGCCGGTACCGGCATCCAGCGCATAGGACAGCAGCATCGTGTCGTCAAAACGCGCAATATTAATGCCGAGACGATGCATGACCAGCCAGTCATATTTCATATTCTGGGCAATGATCAGCACTGACGGATCTTCCAGCAGCCGCTTTAGTTCTGCAAGGGCTGCATTCAGCGGAATTTGCCCTTCAATCAGCCCGCCTCCGAGCAGATCACCCTGACCGGATTTATGTGTCAGCGGCACGTAACAGGCTTTGCCTGCCGCCAAGGCCAGCGAGAAACCGACCAGCTCGGCCTGCATCGGATCAAGCGAGGTTGTCTCGGTGTCAAAAGCCACAAAACCCTGATCAATCGCCTGATCGATCCAGTCTTTCAGCGCCGCAATATCGGTAATGCCAACATAAGCAGAATGATCGATCTTGTCAGAAGTGCCTTGCGCTTTGCGTGCTTCCACCAGAGCCTGCGGCCGCATCAGCTGGCCGTTGTTTTCTGCACTTATAGTCGCGGCTATTTTTTCCGGTGCGGAAGTTTCAGCAACATCTGTGCCGCGATCAAGATCGGGACCGCGTGCTTCCGCACCCCATTCTGTCTCCACAGTAATCGGCTCAATTTCCGCCGCAACCGTATCTGTGGCCTCAGCCACACG
>NZ_ANNO01000205.1:0-266 GCF_000409565.1 Pseudochrobactrum sp. AO18b | reverse complement strand
AGGGGCGAAGCTCTCTGCCGCTAGCAGCGCCGCCGCCCTCGTTGTGTCGCTATATAGACCCCACTCTCCCAAACTGTCAACACGACAAAACACCTTTTATGGAATTTTTATAACAAAAATCGAAAAACACCGCCCATCACCCCGCTTTATCCCCTCACCATACCACTCCAGCACACAAAACCTTCCCAAATCACCCCAAAAACCAAGCCAAATATATCAAATCACAGCGCCAAACCCTTGTTTCGACTCATAAATCCAGAATCAAA
>NZ_ANNO01000204.1:0-2385 GCF_000409565.1 Pseudochrobactrum sp. AO18b | reverse complement strand
TGCGGCTTTATTTATGAATCCTGCTTGCAATTTTACTTGTGTGCTTTGACAGCACTCAATCTTTTGCGGCGCAATTCACCCGGTGTCACCATCCGGCATTTTTTCAAAGCTGTGGTCATATGACTCTGGCTGGAAAAACCTGCCCTGTCAGCAATTTCCGCCAGACAAATATCACTGCCGAGCAGCATTTCTTCCGCCGCATTCAACCGCAGCATCAGCAAAAACTGATGCGGTGTCTGCCCGAAGCTCTCGCGGAAAGATGTCAGGAAATGCCCGCCGGACACGCCCAATATATCCGCCATTTTGGAGATCGATAATTTGCGCATATAGTTTTCACGCAAATAAGCTTCGATACGCCTTGATGCCTGATAAGACAGGCCACCACTCTCCTGCCGCCCGCTTCCTGCCCTCAGAAAAGAATGGTTCTGCACCAGTTGCACCATCAGAACTGACAATAAAGCTTTGATATAGCCTGCGCTGACCGGCGCATTTTTCAACAATTCCGCGCGCAGCAGATTGGCAATCAGCAATGCTTTCGGATTTGGCAGTCTTGTCGGATGCGGGAATAATTCTGTGAGTGACAAACCGCCGGTAATATCCTGCAAATCACCCAGCAAGCCGTCATCCAGTGCAATCTGGATATAGTCCGTTTCAATCGGCCAACTCATGACATATTCGGCACCTTGCGGAATAATCAACACTGAACCGGCTGGCGCGTCAAAACTTTCCCCGAATTTGCCCTGCAAAGACCAATGCAAATCTTTAATAGCCGCCAGCGTGATAATGACCACATAATGATCATGCTCACAGCTGAATTTACCGCTATGACTTACAATATAGGCAATCTGATTATTGTAATGCACCAGATTCTTAAATGTATCAGAGAAACTGCTGTTCAGTTGTCCATCCGCCTCACGGAATAAAATCCCTTGTGAAACTGCAGCATGATCTTCGCCGTTGGCTGTAAATAGATTGTTCATCTCGCACCCCAATGAATTAAACATTATTTACTTGTAATATTTTGCCTTTCCCCTTCTGCCCGCATTTACAGAAACTGCTGTACGGCAGCGGGATGGCACCCCGATTTACACAACCTGTTTTACGCAACCTCACTCTTCACAAAATATCTACCATAGGTTGTATTAACCATGCAATTAAATTTTTACGAGACAAGTTAAATTTTTAATTCCCTGTCCGTATTTTTATTATCCTATTGATTTAAATATAAAATTTACAAGAATCGTATTATTTCAGATTATTGCGATGCTAAAGTTGAAAAATACAATCATTGTAGTTCCCGCACAATAAACAATTACAGGTTGTAGTATCATAAAAATCGTTGAACACACCCGACTGATAAAGTTGCGTGCGAAATTACCGTTTTCTCAGCTCCCTCCCCGTCAATGCTGTGCTTTTAAGCCAATCCGGTTGGAAGTTTCACATTACATTTCACAACATCGCAATTGTCTCATTAGCAGGACATTAAGGCGTAAACTTCGATCTATACAGATGATTGGTGCAGTTTTATGTTCATATCCAGACGATAACACTTCACGAACCACCGGCTGAGCACAAGCATCCAGCCATCAGTCAGAGAGCGTTATCAGAGGAAATTACGCGGCAGAACAAGCTGTCTGACCGCACAGCATATAACCCGTCCATGAGGCGGATTAACAACTGAGGAGACTTAAAATGACCAATCCGGCAAATTTCAACGGCCAGCGTCCTGTTATCGACCCAAATGATGCAGTTATGCTGCTGATCGACCATCAGAGCGGCCTGTTCCAGACTGTCGGCGATATGCCAATGCCTGTTCTGCGCAATCACGCAACTGCGCTTGCCAAGATCGCAACACTGGCCAATATTCCGGTTATCACCACCGCTTCTGTTCCGCAGGGTCCGAACGGCCCGCTGATTCCGGAAATCCATGCCAATGCGCCTCATGCGCAATATATTGCCCGTAAAGGCGAAATCAATGCATGGGATAATCCGGACTTTGTTGCAGCCGTTAAAGCAACCGGCCGCAAAACCCTGATTATTGCCGGTACAATCACCAGTGTTTGCATGGCCTTCCCGTCAATCAGCGCTGTGCAGGATGGTTATAAAGTCTTTGCTGTTATCGATGCTTCCGGCACTTATTCGAAAATGGCACAGGAAATTACTCTGGCACGTGTGATGCAGGCCGGCGTTGTGCCGATTGATACCGCTGCTGTGGCTTCTGAAATCCAGCGCAGCTGGAACCGTCCGGACGCTCAGGAATGGGCTGAAGTCTACACCAAGATTTTCCCTGCCTACCAGCTTCTGATTGAAAGCTATGTTAAGGCACAGGAAGTTGAGAAAAACCACGAAGTTCTCGACTCAATGCGCAAGTAACAACAAAAACCG
>NZ_ANNO01000203.1:0-18318 GCF_000409565.1 Pseudochrobactrum sp. AO18b | reverse complement strand
CACATTTCGATAGATATTGAAGTGATTTTAAAATCTCAGGTTGAAGTAAAAACGCTGTTTCACCCCTTGCTCATTCGGTATGTCGTAATAATAGGGGTTCTCTTTCCTCTTACGGGATTGAGAAATTGTATATCCGCGAATGTATTGATCATCGCTTCCACCATATTCAGGCGTAACACTGGCTTCAGGATATTCATTCGGATTTGGGCGCTTATTTACAAATCGAATGC
Source organism: Pseudochrobactrum sp. AO18b (assembly GCF_000409565.1). Taxonomy (NCBI): domain Bacteria; kingdom Pseudomonadati; phylum Pseudomonadota; class Alphaproteobacteria; order Hyphomicrobiales; family Brucellaceae; genus Pseudochrobactrum; species Pseudochrobactrum sp. AO18b. The sequence continues at coordinate 18,088 of NZ_ANNO01000203.1, read as the reverse complement.
ACAGTTCGCTCGTGTCATGCTTTTCACCGATGGTTTGCGCAGCAAAGCCAGAAGGACATGGCTCATATGGCTCATATGCTGGTTTTCCAGTATTGCTATCTGGGCATATCGGCCAAGAAAAACCCGGCAATTTCATTGCAGCTATCAGCTTTGTCATTGGGGGCACGCAATATGGAACGCCTTGCCAAGAAGGTGCTGAACTCGCGGCACACATCAAGACCTGACAGCCCCATTCTACATTATCAGCACTGGCATTTTGGGCGCTAACACCAAGCAAACCGAATGCTGTAACGGCTGAGGCTATGGCAATATTTTTCATTGGCTTCATCCCACTATTGAACATTATCTATCGGTACGTTTTGGCTTTTGCCGTGCGTCCTGAAATGGTGGCGATATTTCGCTTTTTCGATCTGCAAGAATATTGAAGTCTGCATAGGGCTGGCGCTCTAGGGATTTATCAATCGCTCTTTGCCGCCATTCGTTCATATCGAGAACATAGGTTGACCACATGCCATAACGCTTACTCATAGCGGCATCTTGATATGAAACATAAAGCTGAGGGGCGCTTATAGGCTCGACAACACGCGCCCAACCCACACGCAACATTTCAAGCGCAAGGTCTTGTTTTCCAGTATAACAATAAGCCGTTGTAACGGCCTGCTGGTCATATCCAGCAATTCGACATGATATTTTTTGCTTACCAATCGTTCTTTTTAGCCATGCTTTCGCCAAGGCACCACACGGCACAGGCTGAGGGGCTTTTACAACTGATCGGTCAGTCCATTTTGGGTTCAATGCCCATTGCGGAAGCTCACAAGCATCAATATGCGCCAGCCTAACCGTTGCGTTTGAAGATGGAAAATAAAGTGTTCTTCCATCAATAACATTTGCATTTCCGGCAAAGGTAACGGGCGCGGGTGCTACATTTGGTGCAGGCTGATACGGAACATTCTGATTGATTATATCAGCTGCATTAACTGCTGCTGTCATACTGCACAATGCCGCTATAGTCGGAATCAATCTCATTGATTACCCCGTTTTTGTTTTGCCATTTGGCTTAATAAAATGGATGGGTGTTGAACGTCTTTGAACTTCCATAGTCCGGCTTGCTCATTGCGAGCTTGTTGCTCTGCAACTGCGTACTGCGGATAAACTGGCAGACCGTCATTGTTTAGTGCTGCAAATGCGAAGCCCGAAGTGATCATAACACTTGCTAAGTCGAGCCTATTTTTCCCAACAGTCGCATAGCAAAAAACATAAGTAATATTTTGCCCTTGAGCTATAGGCGCACAAATAGGTTTCGTATCTTGGATATATGCTGCGAACATAGCTAAAGAAGCATCGCCACAGTCTTGCTTGATACCTGACTCAACTGTGTAATATGTTCCGCGCAGACAAGATTGAACGCCATAAAGCCTAAACTTTTTGCCCGTTTCATCTGTCCACGTATCGCCAGTTTCAAGTGTAATACCAGCCTTCAAGTCAAAGTAGCCTTCAGGCGCGGCACTGGCTGGAGTAGCCAACAAAGCGGCAATGAAAAAACATTGTATCTTTTTCATTGGGCGACCTCACGATCATCAGCCCAAAATCCATAAGACCCATCTTTGCCGATTTGCTCTGCTTCAACTAGATCAGCTCTTTCAGCAGTACCGTTTTTCTTACGGTTAAGCCTAACAGCTCCAATTGAAAGAAGCTGTTCTTCAAGCATATCAACGCTATCCAGTGCATTCGGAAAATTATAGTAGCCGTAGCAAGTAGCGTTCTGATTGCTCGCATTTTTTTCTGAGATAAATGCGCGACAATATAAAACCTTTGGTGCTTTGAGCATTATTTGCAGCTGCTCTTTGGCATAGTCACTGCATGATCCTGCATAATCTTCTTTCCGGTTCACAAAATCGCCCTTGCAGGGTTCAATTCCCCATAACTTCAAAGAAGTCTTTGAATTGACCTGAATGCCAAGGTCATCATTTGCAGAAAAGCCGGTTTCACTGGCAAAGCCTTTGCGCTCGGACACTTTGCCGTCAGCTCCGTAATACTCAATAACAAGTACGGATTTTCCCGGCGCTGCAAGGCTACGAACGTAGGTTTTATCAATCTGCGGTGCTGCGGATGCAGAGCCTGCAATTAAGCAGGTTAAAACAGCAAGTTTTGAAATTCCCCTCATATGAACCTCACAGCGTAATTTACCACCTATTCAAGACTTGCCTTGTGCCAAATGAGGCAATACAAAGCAAGACTACACGACTAAAAAGATCACGTAACTCTATCAACATTACCAAATTTTATGCTATTAACAACGGTACGATATTAATTTCTGTAGGGGTGGATGCAGTGACAATGCGGAAAAAGGTTAAAGTGCTATTAAGCTGCGTCGCAATATGCACAACATATTTAGCTACCGTTTCAATCTCTCAAGCTATTGATATTAAAGAATTTAATGCGCGTTCGGGCGAGAAAACCGACAATAAATTCCATGAAAGATGGGGAGCAGTACCAAGCCAACCTTCAAATGATATTAACCTTATTGTCTCTGCCTATGCTCCATTAAGCAAATCAACAACTAGGCAAAATTTAGCAACTTTAGAGACGAATGAAACGGGTCAAATCCGTGGCAATAATGTGACAGAGGTTGCTAAAAAACGTCAAGTTGGACTAATCGAGGCTGATACAATTCAGACTGAGGCCAATTCGCAAAGTGTATGCGGTGCCTCTCCGTATGATGCTGAAACCATTCGCAAGATGGTCGAAAGTTCGGCACAGCGTCATGAAGTCGATGAAAAATTTGCAGCAGCTATTGCGTGGACAGAAAGCCGGTTTGACCGCTCCCGTAACTCGCCTAAGGGCGCTCGCGGTGCAATGCAGCTCATGCCGCGAACCGCTGCTCAATACGGCGTGAAAGACATTTGCGACCCCCAAGCCAATATTGAAGCTGGTGTTCGTCACCTTCGTTCACTTCTTGATGAATTTGAAAATCCGCTTTTGGCAGCAGCGGCATACAATGCAGGTTCAAGCCGCATCTACGAGTATCAAGGCATCCCACCTTTCAAAGAAACCGTGGGTTATGTGGCTGAAGTCGTCAATTTTATGATCGACCGACCAATGCCTTCAAAAAAATCAGGTTCAGGAAAGGCAATTGCTTCAGTTGCCGCGAACGACCCCCCCCAAGATACCGGCGTTATTCCAGTCAAAAAAACTGGAACATTCGTCGGTGGCGTTATGCACTTCTAAAGGAGTTTTAAAATGCTAAGTGCAAAAAATAAAATCACACGTTTTGTAAATGCAAAACGGTTCTTTGCCGCGCCAGCAGCAATTTCTGCAATGCTGCTACTTACCGAAAATGCCTACGCTCAATCGAATGCCTTTGCGCCACTGAGCAAAGCTATTCAAATGATTATTGATTTCATTACAGGACCTTTTGGCACATCTGTTGCCATTATTGCAGTAATGGGTCTCGGCTTTTTGGCTTTGGCAGGGCGCTTGTCGTGGATAATGGCAGGCGGGGTAATTCTTGGCATTGGTATTGTGTTTGGCGCTCCACAAATCGTTCCAGAGCTAATTAGTGCGGTCGGCAAATGAACGAATACGAGGACGAAAAACCAACCATTATACCTTTGGTTATCGGGCTAACGCGCTCCCCAACACTTTGGGGAGTTCCTTACATGGCCGTGGTTATCGTTATTGCCGTGTCGATTATTGCTTGGCTAATTTCCAAATCATTTTGGGCAATCTTAACCGCTCCGATTTGTTACGTAGTTCTGTTTGCACTTTGTGCAAGAGACGCCCGTTTTCTGGACGTTCTACAGGTCTGCACCTCTAAAACCCCACGAACAAGAAACCGCACTTTTTGGGGCGCTAACTCTTACAGGTCATAATGATGCTTAAAGTTGTCAGAGAAGAATTAGGCTTAGGCAAGGTTGCTCATAATGAGCGGCCTATGTCACATCATCTTCCGTATATGCGCCATGTTTCAGAACGAATTATTGCGCTGGAAGACGGTACACTTATGTGCGTACTCAAGCTGAATGGTCTTTTCTTTCAAACTGAGGATCAGTCAGAATTAAATCTACGCAGCGCAGTTCAAAACACCATTATTAAGGCACTTGGATCTAGCCAATTTTCAGTTTGGTCTACTGTAATCAGACGTGAAATTTCTGCCGAAATTCAAGGCAGTTTTGACGATAATTTTTCTGAGCGGCTGAATACAACATATATGCAAAAGCTGCTCAAAAAACGCATGTTTACAAATGAGCTATACCTTACCATTTTGAAGTCAAACATGCGCGGCGCTCTTGGCCTTGCTGATTATGTGAGCAATCTTCTCTCAGGTAAGGGCAAACATAATTATGAAGCTCGAAGAGAAGATATAACAGAGCTTGATGAATTAATCAGCAATCTTCAAGGCCAATTTGAAAAGTATGGCGCACGACCACTTGGCGTAACATATCGGAATGACGAGCCATATTCGGAACCATGTGAGTTTTTAAATCAAATTTTAGATGGTGGGCGCTTCAGAAAAATGCGTCTGCCACGTATGGGTATTTCATCATATGTCGGTTCAAGTCGCCTACATTTTGGTAAGCGTACAATGCAAATCCAAGGGGCTACATCGAGTGAAAATCACTTTGGTGCAATGATCTCAATTAAAGAGTACCCGCCTTTCACAGCTCCGGGAATGCTCGACAATTTGCTGCAAGTAAATCACGAGTTCATTCTCACACAATCATTTACACTTGCTGATAAGCCTATTGCTCAAGAACGTATTTCCCGCCTTCAGCGCCAAATTCAAGCTTCTGACGAGGCTGGCAGTTCTGTTGAAACGGATATTGACGGCGCACTAAATAGTCTCGTCAATCAAGAGGCTGTTTTTGGCAACCATCACCTCTCACTGCTGTGCCTCTCGAAGTCTTTAGATGGACTAAACAAAACGGTTTCTGATTTAGGAACATGCCTTACTGAAACAAATATAAATTGGATACGTGAAGATTTAAATTTAGAAGCAGCCTTCTGGGCGCAAATGCCGGGAAACCACGCATATATTGCACGTAAATCTATGCTTTCTAGTGCAAATTTTGCTGGTCTATCATCACTTCATAATTTTGCGTCTGGACGTTCTGAAAATTTGCATTGGGGTTCTCCAATCTCCCTATTGGAGACAACCTCACAAACGCCATTCTATTTTAATTTTCATCAGCGTGACGTTGGTCACTTTACTGTAGATGGACCAACTGGCTCAGGTAAAACGGTCGTTCTCAATTTTTTATTATCACAGGCACGACGCGTAAGCCCTACTCCACGCGCAGCCTTCTTCGATAAAGACCGTGGTGCTGAAATTTTCATTCGTGCGATTGGCGGGAATTATGAAACGCTAAATCCGGGTGATAGAACTGGCTTCAACCCATTTCATTTAGAAAATACCAATGGAAACAAAGAGTTTTTATTCCGTCTTGTTAAAGTCATGCTTTCATATGGCTCAAATGAATTTTCACAAGAAGATAGGGATACGATTGAATCTGCATTGAATACACTCATGTCGTATCCTCTTCATGAGCGTAACCTGTCTAATTTACGTGAGTTGCTGTCAGGTCGGTCAAAAGCGAATGCAAACGATTTATCATCTCGTTTACGACCTTGGATCGACGGTGAAAAAGCGTGGGTTTTTAATTCCCCAAGAGACGTTTTAGATTTTACCAAAACGACCGTTTTCGGATTTGACATGACGAATATCTTAGATATTCCGGAAGTCCGTACACCTGTTCTTATGTACCTGTTTCATCGTTTCGATGAAATGTTGAACGGTGATCCAGCTATGTTCTTTATGGATGAAGGCTGGAAACTTTTGCAGGATGAAGAATTTTCATCCTTCATTGTCGATAAAATGAAAACCATTCGTAAGCTGAACGGGCTTGTTGGATTTGGTACTCAGTCTGCGGCTGATATTACAAAAGCCAAAGCATCCCATACCATTATCGAACAGTCAGCGCTCAACATTCATTTTCCAAATCCGCGAGCCGATGAAGAGAGCTATATAAAGCGCTTTGGCCTGTCGATTAAAGAATATCAATACATAAAAAATACAGCGCCTGAGAGTCGATCTTTCTTGATTAAGCAAGGCAATGACTCTGTTATTGCCCGTTTGGATCTGTCCGCAATGCCGGATTTAATCAAAGTGCTGTCGGCAAATAAAGCCAGCTTAGACGAATGCGCTGCTCTCAGAGAAAAATACGGGGACGACCCTAAACATTGGCTACCAATTTTCTGCGGTTGGGAGAATGACGATGCTTAGATTAAAAGTGTATTCGCCAATTATTGCAGCTGCAATTATATGTTCATCAACCGCCTACGCTCAGGTGCCGGTTATTGATAATAGAAACTTGTCTGAAAAAAATAAACGACAAGATTCAACTGAAAATATTAAAAAAAATGACAATGTGCGCAAAGAACGCACAACCTGTGTTGCTGGTGCAGTTTATCGACCATCACGCCGAGACGATCCACAAGCAGCCATTAATAACAATCCTGAAATTGCTGGTATGGCAAAAAGGATTGCGTTGCAGGAAGGTCTTGACCCTGATCTATTCCTTGCACTGATTTATCAAGAGAGCCGCTTTAATCCATGTGCGCGGTCGCCAGTTGGTGCCTATGGTCTAACACAATTAATGCCGGGTACAGCAAAAGATTTAGGCGTTAATCCGCACAACATGGAAAGTAATTTGCGTGGTGGCGCTCGTTACCTAAAGCAGCAGCTAAAGCGCTATAATGGGGACGTTTCCAAGGCATTGGCCGCATATAATGCGGGACCTGGGAACGTCAACAAATATGGCGGCGTACCACCCTTTAAAGAAACTCGTGGATACGTTCACAACATTACTCAAAAATGGCTTCCAAAAATCAACGGCAAAGCTGTTCCTGTAAATTATGGCGGCGCATCCTTTGAAAGCGGAAATGCTTATACCCAAGCAATCGACACCGCCAATTCATCAGAAAAAATCAGCACTTCAATAACTGAAAGTAGCGGAAATGTTGCTTCGTGGCTCAACCAGCTCGGCGGCACATACACCGATACCGTTCAAGATAGCTACGATCTTAATTCAGGTGCGAGAAACGCAAATATTGAAATGTTCAACCGCGCAATTCTGGTCGGCTCTGCCTTCGCTGATTTAATAAACTCCAAAAATAAGCTTGGTGCCGCAGCATTGTCAGGAAGTTCAAATTCTCTAAAATTTAAAAGAGATAAAGAAGAAACCACTGAAACAAAAGATAAATGCGCAAATCTTGAAGGTTCAAAATGGAATGAAGAAAGTCAAAGCTGCATTTATCCCCCTGATGAACAAAACAAACTTATGCTCAAACCAGAATAGGAACTGCTGATATGATGAAAAAAACCTCCCTCATTACGACAGCAATCATTCTCATGACTGGTACAGCCTATGCTGACGTGCCGGTTATAGATAATCGGAATTATACAATTGCCAAAAAAACGGCCGAAACAACAAAAGATATTTTGGATGTTAACGGCAAGATTTTGACTAAGGTTGAAGAAACATTGTCGGCCATGACAGGCGACCGAAAAGATTCCTCTGAAGGCTTCAAGTCGCTTGCGGTTGGAAACGGTTTCTCGGTTTCCTCAATACCGTCATTCGATAACCTTATGTCGAGTGGTGGCTTAGATCTTAGTGGATTTGGTTCTGACCTCGGCAAAACAGTTGAAACCTTTATGAAAGGTCTGCAACTTGTCGAGAAAATTTCTGGTGGCTTGAAAAATAAATCTGGTGATCAAGGCTATCAGCAGCTTATTTCAACAGTGGCCGGTGTCTCTGCCCTTGTTCAAGGAACGCAATCTGCGGTTCAAACGCGTACAGAAAGTCTGAAGTCTGCTGGTGAGAAGATTGGTGATGCTAAAGACATTAAAGGCTCCATCGACCAGAATACTCAATTGCAGGTTCAAACTGGTCTAACCATCAATGAATTGATCGGCGTAATGAATGGCGCCGTACAGTCTTTGCAGGTTGAAAACCAACAAAACCTGATTTCCATTACCAATTCATCGCAAGCGCTGAAATGGAAAGCTCCTCATGTTGGGAGCGTAAAATAATGAACAAGCGTTTCTTCTCTATTTCGACTTTTGTTGTTTTGATTTCTGTTCTCTCTGCATGCGGAACAGTCAAAGAAAAAACATCACCATGCAAACGCCCAACTGAACTTTTGGGATTTTATCAAGAACCGATGAATTGTGGTTCAATGGAACTGATCAATCAAACTGAAGCAGCTTTAGCTCTGCGTGAATTGATTGGGGAAGAGGTTCAGTATGGAAACTGACTTCGTAGGAAAACTCCTGCAAAATCTTGATCGGATCGGCGGCAATTTCAGCGAGGCTGCTTTCAGCTCATTCGATAGTCAAATTATGCCTCTCTTGAATGTTCTCGTTATTACGTATGTTGCAATATACGGATTACGGCTCATGCTTGGCGTGACATCTATCTCTGCGGCTGAAGTTGTAGTTCATCTGACCAAAGTTGTAGCCGTGACTACTCTGGCGACGAAATGGAGTCTTTTCAATGATCTCATTTACTCATGGATCATTGCTATACCTGATGGCGTTGGTCAGTTAGTCCTTAATGCTGCTGGTGGTTCAACCACAAAGACAACCAATGGTCTTTCTGCAATTGTTGAGCAGGCAAATACGATAAATCACGCCTTTAATGCTGCTGCTGGCTGGCGCAATTTAGGACCAATTTTGCTCGGATTTTTCGTATTAGGCATAGCCTATTTTTTGGTTGGCGTAGCACTAATGCTACTTATGATTTCTAAAGTAGCGCTTTGGATACTTATCGGCACCGCTCCGCTTTTTATTGCCTGCTATCTTTTCAGCGTTTCTCGACGATTGACTGATGGGTGGATAACGCAAGTACTCGCATATTCACTCATGCCGGTTTTCACGTATGGCGCTTGTGCAATCATTATCGCGACAATGAAGTCTGCTTTAAGCGACACTGATTATAGCACTCTTTCACTAGAAGATTTGTCGGGACTAGGCGCTATTTTCATCTTAGTTGCGCTTGCTGGTCTGTATATTCTCTTCACCATCCAAACAATGGCTCAAGGTGTTGTTGGCACTGTTATGCTTTCTGCAGGCGACTTTGCCCGTAGGGCAAAAAACATATCCTATGGAGCTGCACGATCGACGGTCGGTACTTCTGCAAAAGGTCTTGCTGCTGGTTACAGAAAATTCCGTGGCGGCGGTTCTGATGGTGGTTCTATCTCAAATGCAAGTCAGGATGCACTCGCAAGGCAAGTGCAAAACCATAGCCGTCCAAGGTAAGAGCGGAAGTTAAATCATGTCAAAAACACATTCAAAAACCGATGAAGATTTGCGCTCATACTATCAAAGCGGTGATCAATGGGAGCAACAGATTTATAAAAAGGCTATTCGTTCAAAACGTATGGCTCAGTTTGTCGCTCTGATTTCATCCTGTGTTGCAGTTCTTTCAATCTTAACGCTTATGATGCTTGTACCGCTCAAAACTTTTGAGCCGTACATCGTTATTGTCGATAAAAACACCGGATATACTGAAGTTAAATCCGGCCTAACTGTCGAAGATGATTTAACAGACAAGCAGGCTGTAACTCAGGCGAATATCGTTCGTTATATTCGTACCCGCGAAGGATATGATCCTTATGCGATTGAAGAAAATGTGTCTTTGGCCGGATTGCTATCAACTGGCACTGCCGCGAATGAATTGCAGCGACTTTACAGCATTTCTAACTCTCAAAATCCGACACGGATTTACGGGAAAAACAAAAGACTTCTCGTCAATATTAAATCTGTAACAATGCCCAACGATAATACGGCATTGGTGCGTTTTTCTCTGACTGAAAAATCAGAAACTGATGCCATTGAACGCCATTATATTTCAGTTGTTCGGTTCCGTTACACGGACACACCAGCAACAAATGAATGGCGTTTTGAAAATCCCCTTGGGTTCCAAGTTTACGATTATCGCCGTGAACAGGAAACCATCACAAATGGGGACGTAAAATAAATGAAGAAGATGTTTTTAATGGGCTGTTTTATAGCAGCATCTTCAGGACTGGCCTTTGGGGCGCAAGCTCCAAAGCCGGGCAACTTAGATCCGCGTGTAACCACAGTTGTTTATCAGTCAAATAACGTGCTGAAGGTGAATGCAACACATGGCATTTCAACCGCAATTATTTTTGAAAACGATGAACGGCTAGAAACAATTGCTCTTGGCGATACTGAAAGCTGGCAGGTTACGCCAAATGAACGCAAGAACATTTTGTTTGTGAAGCCTGTTGCAAACAATGTGCCTACCAATATGAACATTGTTACGAATAAACGCATGTATTTTATTGAGTTGGTCGATAATAAACCTAGTGCCGGCTCAAAAGTTTTTGGTGTCCGATTTATCTATCCAGAAAATGCGGTCAACAATGCTATGCGTAAAGAGGCCGAGTATCGAGCAGCCAATCCTAACATTTCAAAAATCAACAAAGAGAACGTCAACATTGACTACTCTTTCACAGGCTCGACGTTGATTAAGCCAACTGTTGTTTTCGATGATGGGAATAAAACATTCCTAAAATTCAAAGGAAAGACACCGGCAATATTCACCGTCAATCCCGATTACTCTGAAACCCTCGTCAACTTCCGAAAAGAGGGCGAGTACATCGTTGTAGATTCAACTGCCACACAGTTTACGTTACGTGATGGTGCTACATGGACATGCGTTTTCAATCTCCGCAAACCCGACTTTGCTGCTCCTGATCCAGACATTATGGCACCGAAACAAGAGACCACATCAAGCAAGCGTAGGGGGAGCGGAAACTAATGTCTCATTCTCCAGAATTAGAAGCACTATCTCGTCAAGATGATGCAGCAGTGGCAGACAAAAGCCAAAAGAATAAGCAGAATATTTTAAAAGCTGCATTCGTGGCTATGTCCATCGTCGTAATGTATCTCGTATTTACGAACAGTGGCTCGAAAACGAAAACATCGAAAAATATTAATGAGGAATTTCATACATCAACATTTAGTCCACCCTCTTTTGTTCGTGATGGAGAGGTAACGCCTGAAGCTCCTACAGACAATCAGCTGGTCATAATTCCACCACCGCCAGCTGAGGAAAAACCTATTGAAAATGTGGCTGAATTTGATGTACCTCCACCACCACCGCTTCAGGTGATTGAACCCGTCAGCACCGTGATTGAACCTACCATTTCAGAAGAGGAAGAATTTCCTTCGCGCTTCCGTTCTCCAATGGTTGCATTTGACCAAAGTACCGGTGCCAATACTGGCGGGGGCTTTGGTGGTTCAAGTGATGGTGCTGGTTCACCGACAGTTGCCGGTACAGATTCACATAGCCAATTTCTTGCAACTGCATCAGCAGTGAATAATAAAGCTTCTATTGCGAGCAAGATTAGTCGTGTGGATGCGACTGTGACTGAAGGAACCTTAATTCCTGGCATTCTTGAAACTGCAATAGTAAGTGACCTACCGGGTCAAATACGTGCGGTTACAGCTGCGGACGTTTATTCGATGGATGGTCGCAGAGTGCTTATTCCATCCGGCACCCGACTTATTGGCGAATATCAATCTTCAGTTATGACCGGTCAAACTCGCGTCTTTGTAGTTTGGACGCGCCTTATTCGCGATGATGGAGTGAATATTCGTCTGAACTCTTTTGGTTCTGATGGTCTTGGCCGTGTCGGATTAACCGGCAATGTTGATAAAAAATTCCGCGAGCGTTTTGGTTCCGCAATTTTGTTGTCAATCGTGGGTGCTGGCGCAAGCTATGCTGCCGGTTATGGTGATCGCGCTACTGGAAGTACCAACTCAAAAAGTGGCGAAGAATTAGCTCGCGATACAATTGCCAGAACATTCTCTGAAATGGCCAATGAAGCGCTGCGTGACGGTTTACAAGTTAAACCAACTATCACTGTCCACCAAGGCGCTAACATTCATGTTTTCGTAAGGCAGGATCTCGATTTCTCCGCCTTTTATGATGATCCGGTGACAGAAGAATTGAAGGAAATTCAACGTGAGCGTCGCAGATAATATCGCCATTATCCCGCAAAGTAACTTCGTTCTCAACGACGCTCTGAAGCCAATATTACACTTGCTTCAGGACGATAAAATAGTTGAGATTTCCATTAATAAACCATGCCAAGTTTTCATTGAGGAACTTGGCAAACCTCATATGGATTATATTGAAATTCCTGAGTTAACTGAGCAAGCGATACTTCATATAGGGCAACGTGTAGCCACTGCAACTAAGCAGAGTATCAATGAGCAAACCCCTATTCTCAGTGCTTCAATTGATCACTTTAAAGCACGTATTCAGGTTGTGCTGCCTCCAGCTGCTCCAGAAGGCGGGGCTATTTCAATTCGTCGTCAGGTTTTAAATGACTTTTCTCTTGAGCAATATAATGAGCTTGGCGCATTTGATGCTGTAAAGCTGGCCGGTGAAGAAGAAGATAAAGTTGACACAAAATTGCACGAGCTGCTGAAAAAGGCTGATTATTATTCGTTTATCAAAGCTGCTATCGCTAAACGAAAAACCATAATGATTGCTGGCGGTACTTCATCAGGTAAGACAACATTTTTGAATGCTTGTTTAAAATCTGTCGATGACAATGAGCGTGTGATCACAATTGAAGATACTCGTGAATTACTTCCTCCACAAAAAAATACCTTGCACTTAGTAGCTTCAAAAGGTGGGCAAGGCACAGCGAATGTGTCTGTCCAAGACCTTCTTGAATCAACTTTGCGTATGCGGCCCGACCGTTTGTTTGTAGGTGAAATTCGTGGTTCTGAAGCATTCACATTACTCCAAGCCATTAACACAGGGCATCCGGGGTCAATGTTCACTATTCACGCAAATAATCCTCAAATGGCTTACGAGCGGCTTGCTATGATGATGATGCAATCCGGTTTGACAAATGGCTTCGCAAAATCCGACCTTCTGAGTTACATCAAGATGGTCATTCCAATCGTGGTACAGGTCAAGAATATCAACGGAAAGCGTGGAGTCTCAGAAATTTCATTTTGTCGGGGGTAATTATGAGTAAATCGTTTTCAATCGCTTACGTCATATTTTGCCTCTTCATTGCATTCATTTTATGGATGCTATTTTACGGAATTGGACTAGCAATTTTTTTCAAAGACGGCCGAGTTTTGAAGGCAACGATTACCGACAATTTTTTTGCTTCATTTAAGCAAGTCTGGTTCTACTACAATCATTCGACCGTACAAAAAGTAGCGCTTGGCGCTATAGCTCCAACAGCTATTTTTACTTCATGGGTCTGTTGGTTAGGTTTGCGAAAATCATCAAATCCGCTTGGTGATGCTGAGTTTCAGACCATCCCAACACTACTAAAAAACAAATGGTTTCAAAAAAAAGGTCATTATTTCGGACGCATGGGGTCTAGGCTCTTACGTCGCAAAGATGATCGGCATCATTTAATAATCGGACCAACTCGCTCTGGTAAGGGTATCAGCTATGTCATTCCAAATGCCCTTACGCATGAAGGTTCAATGATCGTAACTGACCTGAAAGGCGAAGTGTTTGAATTAACTGCTGGCTATCGACGCAAAAAAGGAAATGCGGTTTTTCTTTTTGCTCCTGGGAGTGAGAATACAAACCGCTGGAATCCGATAGATTTTATTCGTGAAGGTCGCGGAGATAGAACGACCGATATTCAGAATATGGCTAACATTTTAATTCCTGAATCTCAGGGAGAAAATGCAGTATTTCAAGGTTTGGCACAGCAGCTTTTAGCAGGAATTATCAGCTATATGCTCGATAGTCCGCATTATGAAAATCATAGAAATCTTGCTGAAGTAAATTCATTTATAAATTCCGGTCTCGATTTACAAAAGCAAATCGCGCTCATTTTGAAACAAGAGCCCTATTTGTCTAAGTTTACCAATGAAAGCTTCAATAGCTATCTAGGGTTAAGTGACCGTGTTGCAGCCTCTACGTTGGTTGATATTCAAAACGCCATGCGTCCATTTAAAAATGAACGCATCGCATCAGCTACAACTGTCACTGATATTGATCTTAAATCTATGAAGCATAAACCAGTCACGGTTTACCTCGCTCCTAAAATCAATGACGTATCACTTCTAAAACCGCTGCTCACTCTGTTTGTGCAACAGGTCTTGGATCTTCTCACGCTTGAATTTGATAAAAATTCATTGTCCGTCTATTTTCTACTTGATGAATTTCGCCAGCTTAAAAAAATGTCCGAAGTGATCAACAAGCTACCCTATGTAGCTGGCTATAATATCAAAATGGCATTTGTCATTCAGGATCTAAAAAACCTTGATGAAATATACGGTGAAACGTCACGTTATTCTCTACTCGGTAACTGTGGCTATCAAATATGCCTTGCTGCGAATGATCAGGCTACAGCTGAATATTTTTCTAAGTCTCTCGGCCGGAAAACAATTCGCTATCAATCTGAATCGAGAACGATAGAATTGATTGGCATACCTCGGAGAACAAAGGTCGAGCAAATCCGCGAACGCGATTTGATGATGCCGCAAGAAGTTCGACAAATGCCCGCTGACAGAATGATTTTATTGCCTCAAGGTGAGGCTCCAATATTTGGACAGAAAATCCAGTATTTTAAAATTGCTGAATTTAATAATGCGGTCGAATATTCACAAAATCACCAGCCGGTAATTTCTGCTATTGAATACTATGTACCACTGCTCCCTGTAGCAAAGCGTCTTTTGGCAGAGCCAAAATCTCAGACAGAAGAGGACAATTCTATTCAACCGGCAGCCGAAGAAACTCCGGTTCAACCTGAAGTCTCTGAAGCAAAAACTCCCCCTACTCCGGTTAAGATCGTTCATAATGAAACCAGTTCATCGGTTTCCGATGGTTCAAATGATAATGCTGGTGAAAAGATTACTGAAGCAAAGCCGATTGTCGATCAGGACGAGATTGAGGATCAACGGAATGAAGAATTTTTTAAATTAAGAAAAGCAAACAAAAGTGCAGTTAAAGATTTTAGCAAGCTAGGCAATAAGCTGGCAAAAGCTGAACCTTCGAAAAATCGGAAACAAGCATTATTAGCTATGTTAGATGCCGTTAATGCAGATATAGCGGCTGAGAATATTGACTAAAAAAAGCCGCTCAATGCGGCTTTTATTTTAGAATGGTAGCATAGCCATTAAAGCGGTATAGGTGTCTGAAGCCCATAATGTTGCCTTGTCAAACCAAGCATAAACAATATTTTCAAGCCATGTAATGAGCATAGCCAAGATCATGAAGGCAACGACAACAAAGAAAATCTTCACGCTAGCCACGGAATTTTCCTTGTCCTTCTTGCTCTCAGGAACTCGGACTTCATAAAATACAGGGCGATAATCTCCCCAACTCATCTATCATGCTCCATATCTTTATCGTGGTTCCACCCCATATCTTCAGCACGATTTACGTGTTGTGCAGGTGGATCTGTTCTGACGGTTTCTGCCTCTTTTAATACTGTTAGTTGCTCAATGTTAGCACGTTCTTGATCAGGCTTCGAGCTAAGATTATCCCTACCTACATCAGCAACTGGTTTCTGCTCAATTTTCACTTCTGGGCGTTCAAGCATTTCAGCTTTCCAAGCGCGACGTTCAACCTCAATTGTCTCGCGCACCTTGTTTCCGTCCACTTCTTTAATGATAGGTTTTTTGACCCATTCTTTCCCGTCCTCACGCAAATTGATCTTATCACCAATTTGAACGCCTGCCCTATTCAAAGCATCCGGAATACCTACGCCCCAAACTGTCTTTTCACCCTCTCCCGTTTCCAAAACAACAAACGGCGATTTTTCATTTTTTGGGTTATCTTGGTAGGGCTTCACACCAGATTCTAAAAGTTTGCCCTCAATACCGTCTTTGTATGTTGCGGCCTGTTTATTATCCACATGCTTCGTTGCTTCTGTATTAGGTTGTGAGCTAACGCCGATGTTCTCACGACCAGCTTCACGGTTTGGCTCCTGACTTTTATTCAGGTCTCGGTCACTGTTTGAAATTTCATTCTTTAGATACGCTTGTTCGCGGCGCTCAACTTCTTGCCAGTCAAGTTCAGTTGGTTTGTAACCCTTGGCTGTAATTCCGTGCGCCTGCGCCTCAATCCATGCTTCGCGTCTAAAATCAGCTGAGCCAGTTACATCAATACTCGTCCAACCTCGGTGTGCAGCTGTTTCAATCATAATGCGAACGCCATGTGCATCAAACTGCTTTGAACGTAAACGCTCGCCATTATCGACAAACATTTCACGCTCGGCCTTATGATCGTAAAAGACACGGTGTTGTTCCCCGTTCTTCTCCTCTCGAACATAATAGTGCTTTTCAACTTCTTCAGGATAACCATGCCGTTTTTTCTGATCTTCTTCAGGAATAGACGGACTATCAATTGCTTCAGTCGGCGCACTTGATACACCAGTCTCAAAAGCTGGAGCTGGTGCAAGTTTATCTTCTTCTAGTTGGGTGTGTTCAGGCACTCTTTCAGAAAGTTCTTGTTCAAAAAACGCTGCAAATTCACTTTCAACACTGCGCTTGATAATGTTGATTGACTGTTCTCTCTCTGCCTCTTGCTCATTGAAAAGCATCAATGATCGTTCAGTCTCAATTGTCTTTCTGGCAAGCGTGATTACTTCCTCATATTCCGCTCTATTGGCTTCAGGAATGATCTGCTCAACTTTATGAATGTTCTGTTCCGCAACTTTTTCATACGCTTCAAATTCTTGTCTATTCATGTTTGGCATTGCTGCTGCCTCCTGAGCTAAACTTATGACCGCTGCAACACCTGCTGCTACGGAATGATTGGGATTGAATGCGATTACTTTTCCTGTTTGATCGGTCTGAATTTCTAAAATTGTGTCGATAATTTTTGCGCAATAGTGCGTTGCTGTAGTGGCAATTTGAGTGTCCACATTTGCTATTGCCACTTTTTGCCAACTTACAGCGGCGTTTAATGCGTAGTCACGACTACGTACGGACTGTGCAATTTGGCGGACATTATCGCGCTTATTATTATAGCGCATAGCGGCACTGGCACTTACTGGCTCATGTTCTGTCCGAGCAATATTATCATTGTCATAAACAGGACGAACCTGTTTTGCAGAATATGCCGGTGCGCTCGCTAATTCGCGCCGGTCATTCATTTCCATTTTAATGCCGTTATCTCTAGCCTTCTCGGCCATAACTTCACGCCATTGCCTGAAGACTTCCGGCGTGGTCTGAAGTTTTATGCCTGCTTCAGATTTCATCGTGATAATAGCGTGTGCATGCACATGAGGACGCTTGCCGCCTGCACTTGCCTCTTTGGTGTCACTTTCCTCGTCATGCACAGCAAATACGTATTTATGACCACCAAACTGTTGGGATAAAAAATCGCGCACCGTTGATTGGAAAGCATTTACGTCAGTGCCAGGTCTAGCTGACATAATAACGTGCATTACATCACGGCCTTTCCGACTGTGCATATCCTGCCGCCAATTTTTTTGGACTAAATCACCGGCTTCGTCGTGCGTCCGAATAATGCGGCCATGTTCATTTTTTACCGCTTCGCCACTGTCAGCAACCAGTTCACGAACTTTATAGCTGCCATATTCAACGCCATTCCCGTACCCACGAAAACGGAAAGATACATTTAGCCCCTGCTCGATTGTTACCGCCCTTAATCGGTCGGCAATAATCGAATTTGCTTTTGCATCAGCAGTCAGACGCTCGCCTTGACTATTTCGCAGAACTGCAACGCCCGAAACATTGATACCACCGTTTCTATTGGCTGAAACCGAATAGACAAAATGACGATCTCCTAAGCCTGCTTTTAGAACACTAACCGCTAACTCGTCGTTATTTTGGCTCGCAGAATGTCCAGAAATTTCAAGACTGAACCCTGCTACGTCACGGGATTCTGTTCGATTTGACATGAGGCTCTGCCAGTCAGAACGGATCTCGCGCATATCTTCTTGACCAGAAACTTGCTGTCCTAAATGATTTTCCAGCCTTAGTTCGCCTGAACGTGACACATAATTCAGCATCGCACTAAGGCGGGAACCACCGCCA
>NZ_ANNO01000202.1:0-910 GCF_000409565.1 Pseudochrobactrum sp. AO18b | reverse complement strand
CCCAGCCCTTCCATTCGGACGGTTTGCGGTCGATCAAAAACAACGGGTTTTGACGGACGTGGAAATGAAGTTTGCGATTTGAAACTGAATTTTGGTTGTCTTGGCCTACGACTTCCGGCACCACCACCACCGCCGCCGCCGCCCTTTCGACGGCGTTCTTCTTCATCTAATGCTATAAGAACCATCAACTGGCGCTGACGAGCATGGGCTTCAGCTGCCTTACGGCGCTCCCATTGCTCTGTAAATGCACCAATAAACGGTTCCAAGTCTTATTCCTTTGGCTGCAATCTGTGTCCGGTTTTCTCATACAGACGCTTCACTTCGTGAAAAATTGCGGCATGAGACTTCAAAACATTCATCTGATGAAGTGCGACTTCTTCAGGAACAGGGTATTTTTTAGAATTAATTGCCGCAGTTATTTGGTTGAGGTTCACACCAACCTTGCGCAAATCTTCTAAAATGAGGGCGAAAATCACCCTATCATTCTCAGTCAGAAATGGTTTTACCCCTGCTCCTTCAAGAACCGTTGAGCGCATAAAGGCTGATGGTGTCATACCGGCCTTCGCTGCGCCCTCGTAAATTGCAGCCTGCTCTGAAGGCGAAACGCGCAGTTTTATCGTCTGCGTTTTGCCCTCTTTGGGGTCAATTTTTGAACCTTTTGACATCGAAGTTTAACCTACAAAGCGAAGAGCAATCCAACTAATCAATTAGCCACAATCAGCACCAGTTGCTGATTAATTTAATTTTGTACCACAAAATTACGTATCCTGCCACCTAAGATTAGAACATATCACTTCGCTTCACTCGTTACAAAGGCTTTTTCGGCCTCGCTTCGCTCGCCTCTTTTTTCGCTTCGCTAATTATTTTTTGCGCTCTCCAAGGTTCACCACCTGAAGCCGCAAACGCCCTT
>NZ_ANNO01000201.1:0-5207 GCF_000409565.1 Pseudochrobactrum sp. AO18b | reverse complement strand
GGCGCCACTTGAAATCGTTCATCAAAAGTCTCGCTGAAAATTGTCAGCATTCTTTCGGACATCGGCAAAATTTTTGCAACAGAGCCCTATATTGGGGTCCGGAGTGAGAGCGAGCCTTTCGGCCCGTCCTCGTTTCCTAGATCAGGAATAGGACTCGGATACGCACTAGCCAGGTGGTCCGGGTTGCTCCGCCGTTGACAAGTGCGCCAGATTGAATTAATTTGGTTCATTGATTCAAATCAATGAAGAAGGGCGCCCGCCAGTATAATGGTGGCTGAAACTCAACCCCAAGTCGATCACGATATCAGGGTGGCTGGAGCATTCAGAGATGCACCTGCCCCCGCCAAACAACGAAACCTCTTTATTTCAGCGAATACTAATGTAGTATATACAGTGAAAGGAAACAGACGCTGAAGCGATTCAGCATAAAATACAACAATAACAATAACTTAACAAAATCAAATGCAATCCTCATCAGAATTTTCTTTTGAGGATTATTTCGTAACTAGCTTGAGCTCTGTTCTTTCCACAAACTTTATCTCGGTCGCAATCACCACCGGAATAGCAGCAAAAGAAAGAAAACAAAAACAGTAAACCAAATAATACGTAATCACATCCTTATAAGATGTTGTATTATTCATTTGATATGCAAGTAATTTTTGCTTTCTTAGAATTATGTAGTCCGAAAAGCGCTTGATGTATTGTGAATATACAAGCTTTTCTCTTATGGGGAATAGAATAAATGAGAATGCATACCGCGAAAAAGGCGACAGTTTCCTCCCTGCAAGTTACCGTTTCGGCTCTTGCAATAGCTATCGCGACAGCAACCGGCGTAAACGCACAATCGGTTACCGTCACCGGAACCGTCAGCCCTACATTGACACCCAATCCTTCGCCGACCTGGACGGTTCCTAATTCATTGTATGTCGGCAACGGGACACCAGGCACGCTTGCGATAGCAAATGGCGGAACTGTTGCCATCACACCAGGATACAGCGCCGTCATCGGATATTTTGGCGGCGACGGCTTGATGACCGTCGACGGTGTCGGCTCGAGTTTTACTACGGATTATTATCTTTACATCGGCTACAATGGGACAGGCACTCTGCGCATCACGAATGGCGGTAATGTTGTAGCCTATTCAACAACAGTGGGACACGTGCCGGTTCCAACGAGCGGGAATATCACAATTGACGGTGCCGGGTCCGCTTTGACTACAACTTATCTTGGCGTCGGGGCAGATGGGCCAAGTTCTGTCACAGTAACAGGTGGCGGAAGGCTAACTACAAACGGTCTAGCTTATATAGGAGGGGCCTCTGGCGTTACAAGCACAGTAACAATCTCTGGCGCTGGCAGTACCTGGAACGCAAGCGCCGGGGTCTATGTGGGAGAAAGCGGCAATGGCGTACTCACGATAAGTGATCAAGGCCATATGATTACATCTCAGCTGGATCTTGGGTACCAATCCGGTTCGCATGGAGATGTGCAGCTAAACAGTTCGGGTGTATTGACCGCGAATCGGATCCGGCGCGTCAACGGCGGGAGCCTTTCGTTCGATGGCGGCATTTTTCAGCTGGCAAATAATCATCCCTCATTTTTCTCGGGGTTTGTTCCGGGGACCATCCTGTTTCAATCGCAAGGTGGAACCATTGACACTCAGTCATTCGATGGTGGCATACAAGCGGTCATGGGCGGCGTAGGCGGTCTGACCAAGACTGGTTCCGGAACGCTAACTCTCCACGGCAATAACAATTACACCGGAGCGACGACGGTATCAGCGGGTACGCTCTACATTATGGGCGACCAGACTGCGGCGACGGGCACGACAACGGTTCAGGCCGGGGCGACCTTGGGCGGGACCGGCATTATTGGCGGTGATGTCGCGATACAGGATAATGGCCAGCTGTCTCCTGGACCTGCCGGCAGCACGCCTGGAACTCTTACTATCAACGGCGATCTGAATCTGAGCGCTGGGTCATCGCTGCAGTACAGCTTTGGTAAAGCAAATACCGTCGGAGGAGCCCTGAACGATCATACGATTGTCAAGGGTGATCTGGTGCTCGACGGCACGATCAACGTCGTCACAACACCGGGAGGCTCATTCGATACAGGCGTTTACCGGGTTATAAGCTATGACGGCGCGCTGACAAACAACATCCTTGACATTGGCGCTATTCCCGCGAGCAACTACTACGTCCAGACGTCGGTCGACAAACAGGTCAACCTTGTCAACACGAGCGGTCTCACGCTTAATTTCTGGGACGTCGGACCGCAATTTAACGGGCAGGTCAATGGTGGCACAGGCATCTGGCAAAGCTCGGCGTCAGGCGGCCTCAACACCAACTGGACAGAACAGACAGGCGTGATCAACGCCCCGTATCAGGACGGTGCTATCGCGATTTTCATGGCGACAGCTGGTACAGTAACTGTCGATGACAGTCTGGGCGCGGTAACGGCTTCCGGCATGCAATTCGCCAGCGATGGTTATGTTGTTGAAGGAGACGCCATCAGTCTCGTAGGTTCACCAACGTCAACTATTCGCGTTGGGGATGGCACGGAGGCGGGCGCAGCGTTCACTGCGACGATCAATTCGGCCCTGACGGGCAACACGCAACTTGTAAAAAGCGATTTGGGCACTCTCGTCTTGAATGGCGCGAACACCTATACGGGTGGCACCGCTATCCAAGGCGGTATCGTGCAGGTTTCCAACAATTCCAACCTTGGCGCAGCAGGCGGCGGCGTGACGCTTGATGACGGCACGTTGCGCACCACGGCGAGCTTCACGATAGATCGAGCGACAGAATTACAGGGCCTGGGCGGCACATTTGAAACCCTCGCAGGAACAGAGCTCAATTATGCGTCCACGATTACTGGCGCGGGCAGCCTGACAAAGACAGGGCTTGGCACCCTGAATATCAACGCTCAGAGCAACTATTCAGGCGCAACGCCGGTCAATGAAGGAATTCTTGCTGCAGGGGGAGAAAACTATCTCAGCGGAGCTTCCGATTTTGAAGTGGCGGCGGGAGCGAAACTTGCCCTTAACGACTTCAGCCAGTCGATTTCTTCACTCAGCAATGCAGGCATAGTTGATTTCGGCCCCCAGGCTGGAACCAGACTCACCGTTACCGAAGATTATGTTGGCAACGGCGGCACACTTGCTCTGTGGACTGCTCTGGGTGGTGACAGTTCGGCTACGGACAGTCTCCTCGTAAATGGCAACACGAGCGGCTCATCCTTTGTGAAGGTGATGAATGCAGGCGGCACAGGCGCACAGACAGTTGAAGGCATCAAGATTATTGAAGTCGGTGGCGCCTCAGATGGTACATTCTCGCTTGTTGGCGACTATGTCCATGAAGGCGAACAGGCCGTCGTTGGCGGTGCCTATGCCTACAAGCTCTATAAAGGCAGCGTGTCAGAGCCTGATGATGGCGACTGGTATCTGCGCTCCCAGCTGAAA
This sequence comes from Pseudochrobactrum sp. AO18b, assembly GCF_000409565.1. Taxonomy (NCBI): domain Bacteria; kingdom Pseudomonadati; phylum Pseudomonadota; class Alphaproteobacteria; order Hyphomicrobiales; family Brucellaceae; genus Pseudochrobactrum; species Pseudochrobactrum sp. AO18b. The sequence continues at coordinate 1,750 of NZ_ANNO01000201.1, read as the reverse complement.
TCAACCGATCCTGTTGACCCTGTCGACCCTGTTGATCCAGTAGAACCAGATAGTCCTCTCTATCAGGCAGGCGTTCCTACTTACGAAGCCTATCCGCAGGCACTGCTTGGCCTGAATGGTGTCAGCACGTTGCAACAGCGTGTCGGTAATCGTTTCTGGTCGGGCAATGGCAATCGCGTGATCGCTCAGGGTGCGGATGCCATCCAGCCTTATGCAGCTCCTGAAGAAGCAGGCACCTATGCCGAGGGCAATGGTGTCTGGGGTCGTATTGAAGGGGCACATAACAAGATTGAGCCACGTAATTCTCTTTCCGAAAGCGATTACAGGCAGAACATCTTCAAGCTCCAGGCAGGTCTTGATGGCCAGCTTGGTGAATATACGGACGGCTCGCTCATTGGCGGCATCTTTGTCCAGTATGTCCACGGCAAGACCAAGACCCGGTCACGCCATGGCGATGGTGAAATCTCCACCGATGGCTATGGCCTTGGCGGAACGCTGACCTGGTATGGCAATGAAGGCTTCTATGTCGATGCCCAGGCCCAGGCAACATGGTACAATTCCGACCTCTCCTCCACCCTTGCCGGTATGGGGCTCACCTCTGGAAACAACGGCTTTGGCTATGCGCTCTCGATCGAAAGCGGCAAGCGTTTTGCCATTGATCAGGCCTGGTCGGTCACGCCACAGGCACAGCTTGTCTATTCCAGTGTGGATTTTGACAGCTTCACCGATGCTTTTGACGCACGTGTCAGCCTTGACCGCGGCAACAGCCTGCAGGGACGCCTTGGCATTACGCTTGACCATGAGAATTCATGGGCCAATGCGAAGGGCCTAACCGATCGCGCCCATGTCTATGGCATTGCCAATCTCTATTATGAGTTTCTGGATGGCACAAAGGTTGATGTTGCAGGCACGAGCTTTGCTTCCAAACTTGATCGCGTCTGGGGTGGTATTGGCCTTGGCGGTTCCTATAACTGGGACAATGACAAATACTCGATCTATGGCGAAGGTCTGATCAACACCAGCCTGAACAGCTTCGGCGACAGCTACAGCCTCAAGGGGAATGTCGGCTTCCGTGTGAAGTGGTAGGCATAGCTTTCCCAGATAGATCAGATGCCGTGTGCGTGTCATGCGCACACGGCTTTTCTTTAAGGCCCGCAAGAGCTGAGAGCCCGACCTAAAATTAAGTTTAGCGATTTCAGTAGTTTATGATTCTCTATGTTTGCAAAAAATACGGAGGATCAGATGACATGGACTGAAACCGCTCGGCGTGATTATGCCAGACGTTTCTTGCGCTATGCAAGTGACTGCACTGACGATGAATGGATAATTATTGCGCCGCTTTTGCAGAAGATGAGCAAAGTCGGCCGACCTCGCAAACATGATCCTCGTAAACTTTGGGATGCGATCCAGTATATAGCGACAACCGGTTGCCAATGGGCGCAATTACCGAAGGAATTCCCGCCATTTACAACGGTGCAGTATCATTTTTACCGGATGCGAGACAACGGATTGCTCGATCTTATGTATCCCTCCGGTGACGGCCGCCTTGCGGTCTGAGGGCGAACGTCGGAAGTCCTAGGGACAATCCTAGGAGTAGCCCTATGACGATGCCGCGAGTGGAGGTGATCACGTCGGTCGAGAGACGGCGCCGCTGGTCGCGTGAGGAGAAGGAGCGCCTGGTGGTGGCATCTTTCGAGCCTGGCGTGACGGCCTCGGAGGTCGCGCGATCGGCGGGCGCTCACGTCAGCCA
>NZ_ANNO01000200.1:0-561 GCF_000409565.1 Pseudochrobactrum sp. AO18b | reverse complement strand
AAACCGATAAGCAATCGATTTCTATACGCTCTCACCTCATCAGGCTCATAACCAGAAGGGGGAGGAGGAAAAGCAAGCGATACAATATCAATTGCACGACGAACGGCACAAAGCCAAACCCGCAACAAAAATCCCCAAAATTCATCCGAAATTCAATAGCTCTGGCTAAACCAAGCAAAATTCTTGCAATAGACTGTGCAGCCTAAAGTCGATAATCAAGCGACGGCTATAAGGGCTTCACCTCAATCGCTTAAGCGAGGATGAGGGGAAGCTCTACTCACGCAGTTAGAGTAAGCGTTCCTGATAAAGGCTGCCTTCCAGACGCAATAGTGCCTCTTTCTTGGCTAGACCGCCGCTAAAGCCTGTTAGTTGACCATTGGCGCCGATAACGCGATGACAGGGAACAATAATCGAAATCGGATTAATCGCATTCACGCGGCCAAAAGCACGCGCAGAGCCGCGATGACCGGCACGTTCTGCAAGTTCACCATAGGTGACAACTGTACCATAAGGCACTTTTGCAAGCTCCTGCCATGCTGCCTTGAGAAAAGGTGTGCCAAG
>NZ_ANNO01000199.1:0-2429 GCF_000409565.1 Pseudochrobactrum sp. AO18b | reverse complement strand
GAGCGCCGGGGCGGCCACGATAATGCGGCTAAGAAATGAAAAAGCCTCTGAGAAATCAGGGGCTTTTTTTTATATCAAAACACTAAAATCTGCACGGCATAGCGATGCGGCACAGGATATAGCTTGCCTTATGCATTTAAGCTGTTTATGTAACCTCTCCGTTTTTCAGGAGAGATATTTCTAAATAAATTGTAACCAATGCGATTAGCGACCATCACAATTGCAATGCATTATTTTTTTAAAGTTACTGTACTTAATGATAACTCAAAATTATTTTAGTATCTCCTTAAGGATCAGGCTTTAAAGATTGAAAATCTGCAGCTTGCGCTGGTCGGCACTCCTATTTGCCCCCGCTTGAAGGAACTGCTGACCGCGCATAGGGAAGACGGGGAAACCCGTCTTCCCACGCCTTTCCCAGCACAATTTCCGCTTTTCACAAGTCATAAATAAGAGCTCCGATATGCCGCTTGCGCCTGTGAAGCTCATAGTTCCGCCTGTTGGCTGGTCGCTTCATCTCAGCACTCTGTTTTACATATAAATGCTTCACACTTTCCGGAATGCGCTATAGGTTTGTATTTACAAGCTTCGCTGTTCTGATCTGGACAGTGCTTTCATTGCATCGCAACGGAGGGAAGACGAATGCGTAAAGAACACTCGATTACAACGGCACCGCAAGACGGACGCACAGTCACGGTACTCTGGACAGACTTTGATGGTCAGCTCAATGAATCCCCTGCCCGTTATCGCCGGCTTGAACAGCTTCAAAAAGCCGGTGGCGACTGGAATGAAAGCGACACCGGCTGGTGGACTTTCATTGACAGCACAACCCAGAAAAAAATCGACCCTACTGCCTGGATAGAAAATCCGGATGATGAGGCCGAGGACGACTGAATCGCCTTTAATATTGCGCGCGCAATAACGGCACCACACTGAAAATATTAAACTTATTTTCGCTCGCGATCGTGCAGAAGCCTACACAAAACTGTGTTTTGCACGGTCTCGCAATGCCTGTAACCGATACCATATGACACTCTGACATCTTCCCAGAATACAGAACTTCAGGAGCTGTAAATGTCTGACCAACGTACCGAAACCGATAGTTTCGGCCCTATCGCTGTTGATAATGATCGTTACTGGGGTGCACAGACCCAGCGCTCTCTGCAAAATTTTAAAATCGGAACAGATCGCCAGCCACTGCCGCTCATTCATGCACTCGGCATTGTCAAACAGGCCGCAGCAGAGACAAATATTGCTCTGGGCAAACTTGATCCGGTCTTAGGCCGCGCCATTACTGTGGCTGCTGCAGAGGTTGTCGAAGGCAAGCTGGACGACCATTTTCCGCTGGTGATTTATCAGACCGGTTCAGGCACCCAGTCGAATATGAATGTCAACGAGGTGATCTCCAACCGCGCGATTGAAATGCTCGGTGGCACAATCGGCAGCAAAAAGCCGGTTCACCCGAATGACCATGTGAATATGGGGCAATCCTCCAATGACAGTTTCCCGACTGCCATGCATATCGCCACGGCGGTTGAAGTTACCTCCCGCCTGCTGCCAGCCCTCGATCATCTGATTGATGCACTGAAAGCCAAAGAAGAGAAATTCGCGCATCTGATTAAGATCGGCCGTACGCATACGCAAGATGCCACGCCTGTCACACTGGGACAGGAATTCTCTGGTTACCGTGCGGCGGCAGAATATGGCAAGCACCGTATTGTGCAGAGCCTGACAGATGTCTATCTGCTGGCACAGGGCGGCACAGCGGTCGGTACTGGGCTGAATTCAGCAAAGGGTTTTGATACCGGCTTCGCGGAAGCCGTTGCCAATATTACCGGCCTGCCATTTAAAACCGCCCCGAATAAATTCGAGGCACTCGCCTCCCACGGCGCTCTGCTCAATCTTCATGGCAGTCTGAATGCGCTTGCCGCCGATCTGTTTAAGATTGCCAATGATATCCGCTTTCTCGGTTCCGGCCCCCGCTCCGGCCTCGGCGAATTGCAATTGCCGGAAAATGAGCCGGGTTCATCGATCATGCCGGGCAAAGTCAATCCGACACAGGCAGAAGCTTTGACCATGGTTGCCACTCAGGTTTTCGGCAACCACACCACCGTCACCGTTGCTTCCAGTCAGGGACATTTTGAGCTGAATGTTTTCAAGCCGGTGATTGCGGCCAATGTGCTGCAATCTATCCGGCTGCTGGCTGACGGTATGAACTCCTTTGTCGATCATTGTATTGACGGGATTGAAGCCAATGAAGCCCGCATCCATGAACTGATGGAAAATTCATTGATGCTGGTGACGGCTCTCGCACCGCAGATCGGCTATGACGCAGCAGCAAAAATCGCCAAGACTGCCCATCATAATGGCACGACTTTGCGCGAAGAAGCCCTGAAAAGTGGTCTTGTCAGTGAAGCAGAATATGAAGCTTT
>NZ_ANNO01000198.1:0-646 GCF_000409565.1 Pseudochrobactrum sp. AO18b | reverse complement strand
GGGTCTGCTTTCTTTTATAAGCTCTTGTAACCTTAACTTGCTATCAACGCAGGGCTATCGGTGTTAAATTTCAACATGCTATTTTAGGGTTCACTATTGATGAACAATATGTCAATATTTGTCTATATTTACAATACAGTCACTTATTAGTTATCCATTGCGCAACAGCAATTCATGCTGCGCACAATGAGCCTGCAGCATAAATCACTTTTTTATTGTTAACTTTTATTGCCTGGAAGCCTCTTACCCTCCTCCAGCAATATATCATCCGGAGCCTCATAATGAGCACTGTTTCCGCCTCCCAGAATTCCATTATTATTCTGATCTCCCGCGTTTTTCTTGCTATTCTTTTCATTCTTGCAGGTTGGGGCAAGCTGACCGGCCTTGAAGGCACTGCGCAATATTTCGGTGCGATCGGCCTGCCAATGCCAAGCGTGACCGCAGTTCTCGTTGGTCTGGTTGAATTTGTCGGCGGCCTCGCCATTCTGATCGGTTTTAAGACCCGTATCGCAGCAGTCGTTGTTGCCCTGTTCACCATTGGCGCCACACTGGTAGCTCATATGGATTTTGCCGAAGGTATGAACGCACTGATGGCACAGAAAAACCTCGCAATTGCAGGTGGTCTGCTGCTGCTCGCCGTAACCGG
>NZ_ANNO01000197.1:0-5369 GCF_000409565.1 Pseudochrobactrum sp. AO18b | reverse complement strand
GTCCCCTTTTCTTTTTTAAATATGTAAGCTTATTTCAAACTCTCACAAATACGGCTGATAATTTCCGTCACCCGCGGATTATCCAGACTACGGCGCGCAGAAACCAGACAAGCCTGCGATTTCAGCATAATGCCGTCATCCAGAATTTTCAGTCTATTGGCACGTAATGTCGAACCGGTCGATGTGATATCAACGATAATATCCGCAGAACCGGCAGCCGGTGCGCCCTCGGTAGCACCCAAGCTCTCAACAATACGGTAAACCTGAATCCCGTGTTTCTGAGAGAAAAACTGTTGCGTCAGCCGCCAATATTTGGTGGCAATCCGCAAACGGCGGCCATGACGTTGACGGAAATCCGCAGCCACATCATCCAGATCGGCCATTGTCGCCACATCGTGCCAGACTTCCGGCACGGCAACGATCACATCCGCATGACCAAAGCCAAGCTGCGTTTCAATCTGTACCTTTTCATCGGCACGCGCCAGCGTCTCACGGATCAGGTCTTCGCCGGTGACACCGAGATCAACTGTCCCATAACCCAGTTCACGGGCAATTTCTGACGCGGAGAGAAACAGAATATCCACATCATCCACGCCTTCAATACGGGCGCGGTAATTACGGTCATCCTCCGGCAGAACTACATGCAATCCGGCTTTCGCCATCACTGCAATTGTCTGCTCTTTCAGACGGCCTTTGGAAGGCAAAGCCAGTGTTACAGTCATGAGCCTGCTCCTGCCTGTGTTGCCTCGGCACATTTTTGTAAACGGTCGAGCCAGATGGAGAAACCAACACCGGAAATACGCTCTTTCGCACCCAGCATTGTCAGCAAACGGTCATAACGTCCGCCACCGACAATCACACCGCAATCAGCATCGCGGCTGGTAATTTCGTAAACCAGACCGGTATAATAATCGAGCGGACGGCCAAAACCTGCATCATAAGCGATGATGCCAAGATCGATACCAGCCTTACGCATTTCCTCAACACGTTTGCCGAAGCTCTGCAATGCAGCGCCGAGATCAAGACCATTCTGTTCAGCAAATTCTGTCAGCTGTACAGTCGCCTGTTCCAGCGGCACGCGAATGGACAGGAATGTCTTAAGTGCTGTCAGTACCCTATCTGCCAGCTGAACCGCAGCCAGTTGCTGCTTCTCCATCAGACGCCGTGCAATCTCAGAAGGGCTGCGGCCTGCGGCCGGTGAAATACCTGCAACCTGCATTTCCTGTGCAAGTGCAGTGACCAAAGCATCTTCACCCTGTTCATCCACAATCTGACGCAAACGCTCAGGAATAACATTACCAAGACGCGGTGACGTCAAATCCTGCAAGGCCTGTTCCAGCAGTTCAGCACTACCAAAAGCACGCGCCAGCTTTTTCTGCCAGCCGCGTGGCAGGCCGAGAGATGCCAGAACAGCTTCAAAAACAGACTGATCGCCGAGCAATACCTGCAATGACGCATTGGGAGCCGCCTGATGCACAGCATTCAACGCATCGCTCAGAGAGCGCGCATCGGAGGCCGGTTCATTATCTCCGCCAAGATCTTCAATACCGGCCTGATGAAAGCTGGTGCCGCCTTCACGGCGCTGGCGGAAAACCTCACCAATATAGGAATAGCGTTTTGGTGTGGCTGCATTCAGCGCAATATGATTGCGGCAGACCGGAATGGTAAATTCCGGACGCAGGCACAGACTGTCGCCATTCTCATTCTCGGTCAGGAAAATCCGGCTGCGCAGATCCTCACCGGCCATATCCAGAAAAGGATCAGCCGGTTGCAAGATCGGAATATCAACGGCTTCACTCGACGTGGTCGCAAAATAAGACGCCAGATCAGCGGCAATATCTGCTGTTTGACGATTGCTCATTTTACTTCGCCTGCCTGCTTAGTTCCTGCAAGCGATCCTCAGCCTGTTCAGCCAGAATACGCTTCACTTGCGCAACCAGATCAGCTTCTTTGACAGTGATCTGCGCCGGGCGGCTGGCGCGCCATTCCTCATTGCTTTCGATCTCACCGGAAAGACGCTTGCCCTCGATCAGATCCTTGATCTGAATTTCGCCATTGGCACGTTCATCGCCGCCCTGAATAATCGCAAGCGGCGCATTGCGGCGGTCTGCATATTTCAGCTGATTACCGAACTTCTTCCAGTTACCCTGATACATCTCTGCACGGATACCGGCGTCACGGAGATCTTGCGTGAATTTCTGGTAGCGGCCGAGGCTTTCGGCATCACCATCCATCACAGTAATGACGACCGGCGCCATTGCATCTTCTGAGCCGAGCTTGCCGAGGTTTTTCAGCGCTGTCATCAGACGGGAAACGCCGATGGAGAAACCCGTTGCCGGAACCGGCTGACCACGGAAACGCGACACCAGACCATCGTAACGGCCACCGCCACCAACAGAACCGAAGACGACTTTTTCACCCTTTTCGTTGGTGACGTCGAATTGCAGTTCGGCCTCATAAACAGGACCGGTGTAATATTCGAGACCACGCACAACAGACGGATCGATTTTGACGCGACCGGCATAGCCGCCTGCATCAAATAAAATCTGCATCTGTGCGAGTTCTTCAACGCCTTCAGTGCCGCGAGCATTGCCTTCAACAACAGCACGCAAATTCGCAATGGTCTGCTGACCATCTTCCGCACCGGCAGCAGTAAAATCGAGCACTTTGGCAATTGCCGCGGCATCAAGGCCAGCACCTTTGGTAAAGTCACCGGATTCATCACGGCGGCCCTCACCAAGCAACAGCTTCACGCCCTCTTCACCAAACTTGTCGAGCTTGTCGATGGCACGCAACACATTCAAACGGCGACCGTCATTGTCATCACCAGCCAGACCGATTGCCTCCAGCACGCCGTCGAGAACCTTACGGTTATTGACGCGGATCATATAATCACCGCGCTGAATGCCAAGACGCTCCAGCGTATCCGCTGCCATCATGCACATTTCCGCATCGGCAGACACGCCCGGCGCGCCAACCGTGTCCGCGTCAAACTGCATAAACTGACGGAAACGACCAGGGCCCGGTTTTTCATTGCGGAATACCCAGCCATTGCGATAGGTGCGGAACGGCAGCTGAATTTCATTGAAATTCTCAGCCACGTGACGCGCCAACGGCGCAGTCAGATCATAGCGCAGCGACAGCCATTGTTCATCATCATCCTGCAGCGAAAAAACGCCTTCATTCGGGCGATCCTGATCCGGCAGGAATTTGCCCAAAGCATCAGTATATTCAACAAGCGGCGTTTCAATCGGATCAAAACCGTAGCGCTCATAAACCTCACGGATTGTTGCCAGCATTTTCTCAGCAGCACGCAGATCATGAGGCTCACGGTCCACAAAGCCGCGCGGCAACCGCGCTTTCATCTTCTCCGCTTTATTTGCCATGATACTGATCCGCTAAACTTGAGTTATCTTGAAGATTAAATGCCTTAATATCCTTGAAAGGCGCGTATGTTCCTAACCGATCAGTTTGCATGCGGCAAGAGTAAGATCCGCGCAGAAACATATTATGCAGGCCGTACAAAATCCTGCCGCAAGCGCTCGATCACCGGACGGCAATAACAACCTTCCAGATGATCATTCACCAACCCCATCGCCTGCATAAAAGCATAGACTGTCGTCGGGCCGACAAATGACCAGCCGCGCTTCTTCAAATCCTTGCTGATACGGGTAGAAATCTCGGTTAAAGGGTTCGCTTTATAGGCCGCCAGATCAAACCGTGCCGGCCGGTCTTTCGGCTGCGGCTCAAAGCTCCAGAAATAAGCAGCCAGCGAGCCCTTCTCGGCAATCAGATCAATCGCACGACCTGCATTATTAATCGCTGATTTGATCTTGCCGCGGTGGCGTACAATGCCCTTATCCTGCATCAGACGCTCAACATCTTCCTCAGTAAACTGCGTCATTTTATGAAAATCAAACTCTGCAAAAGCACGGCGGAAGTTTTCACGCTTACGCAGAATTGTCAGCCATGACAGGCCGGACTGAAAGCCCTCCAGACAGATTTTCTCGAAAAGACGACGATCATTATCAACCGGAAATCCCCATTCCGTATCATGGTAAAGCAGATAATCCGGCAAACCGCCATGCCAACCACAGCGCACCCGCCCGTCTTCCCCCAAATGCAATCCTGCTTCCAAAACCGGTATATCCTGCACCATTTTTCACCCGCGCCATCTCTGCCCAAACCAACGAGTCTCTCTATAGCATATTTCATTTGACATGGAACAAAAAAAGAACATATCTTCCGTTTCAAGACAGAAAGCAGCCGCGAAACCCAACTCAGAATATTTACCTGCTGATAACCAAAAGAGAAAGTTTTCACCGCATTTGCGCATCCGCAAGGCAGTGATTCACCTTTTCAAAAGGGTCAGGCATCACAGTCGAGGCAAAGGAATCTGCATGTCTCGCCTGCTGAACAGTGCATCACAGTTTCAGGCATGACTTCAACACAGGACGATCTGATGAAACCACGTCATCTGCTGCTGATCGCATCCATTGCTGCTTTTGCCCTGTCCGCCATTTCAGCTGGCGGAGCATTTGCCAATGACCGTTATGCCACACCGCCGCCTCTGGTTCTCAGCCCTGATCTGAGTGCGCCCTGGGTCACTCAATTGCAGCCGCAGCGCTATGCCACTCAGCTTGCGCCATCAAAGCCGCGCATCTACCGCAACAGCGGATCACAAGGCATTCAGGCACCGGCGCAACGCTCCGCCACACGCCAGCAAGCACGCACAAAACAGGATAAAGCTCTGCAACGGAATGCAACCTATCAGCAGGGTTCATTCATCCGCACCAGCACGGCAGCACCGCAAAATCCTGCAAAGGCTGCAGGCGGTATGAACCCGATCTATCTGCCGCAGGAAGTTGATTACCCAGCTTCCCATAAGTCCGGAACAATCGTGATCGATACGAAAAACAAGTTTCTGTATCTTGTCGGAGATAATGGCAAAGCCCGCCGCTACGGCGTAGGTGTCGGTAAAGAAGGTTTCAGCTGGAAAGGCACAGAAACCGTGAGCCGCAAAGCCGAATGGCCGACATGGCATCCGCCGAAAGAAATGATTGCCCGCGAACGCAAGAAAGGCCGCATTCTTCCGGTCCGTATGGAAGGCGGTATTGCCAATCCGCTCGGCGCACGTGCGCTGTATTTAGGCAATACGCTCTATCGTATTCACGGCACCAATGCGCCATCCACCATCGGGCGCGCAGTATCCTCCGGCTGTATCCGCATGCGCAATCAGGATGTGGAAGATCTCTATGAACGGGTGCCGGTGGGCACGAAAGTCGTCGTTCTCTGAATCTATCCTGAAGAGCAGAATAGGATTTCTGTTTAAACGCCCCACAACCAAAAGCCCTGCATCAGACACTGAT
>NZ_ANNO01000196.1:0-8092 GCF_000409565.1 Pseudochrobactrum sp. AO18b | reverse complement strand
CCCTTTTTTGTTGTTATGCCGGATCAGCGCCAGCTGAGGAAATAATGTTCAACCCTGCCGATCATCCAGCTGGTAATCAGTCCCATGACGGAGAGGATAGTAACACCGGCAAACAAGCGCTCCAGATCATAGAGCGAACCGGCTTCCAGAATATAGGCGCCGACGCCATATTGCGCACCGAGCATTTCGGCAGCAACCAGCAGAATAATGGCGATGGCGATGGAAACACGTAAGCCTGACAGAATGCCGGGCAGGGCACCGGGCAACACGATCTTGCGGATGATTGACCACCAGCGCAGGTTAAAACTTTGCCCCATGCGGATCAGGCTGCGATCCACATTATCAACTGCACCATAGGTTGCCACGACTGTCGGGGTGAAAGTACCGAATGCAATCAGCGCATATTTTGACATTTCATCAATGCCGAACCAGATCACAAACAGCGGCAGCAATGCAATTTTCGGGATAGGGAAAATAGCGGCGACAAGCGGTACCAGACCGGCACGGACATAGGAGAACAGTCCGATCATTGTGCCAAGCAGCACACCGGCGAAAATCCCCATCGATGCGCCGACAATCAGTCGTTGCAATGACGGCAACAGATGTTGCCAGAGCAGGCCGGTATCATAGAGTTGATAGAAAGTGCCCAGCACCGCAGAAGGACGCGGCAAGGTCAGATTAGAAATAAAACCTGTGCGGGTGCCGATTTCAGCCAGTGCAATCAAGGAAATAAACAGCAAAGGCGCTATGAAACGTACTTTCACCGGTGCAAAACCACCGCCGCGAAAGGGTACAGGACGGGTGATGATTGTCTGGTTATCTGATGGTTTTGTCATTTCAGCAGCTCCTGATCCGCAGCCATCGCTTCATCACGCATGAGTGCCCATAGTTCCTGCTGCTTGGCATCCAGTACAGGGTCTGCGAGATGGCGCTGATCGAGAGGCGTGTCGATTGTCACAACCTGATTGATCCGCCCCGGACGGCGGGACAGCACTACAATTTTATGGCCGAGGCGCACGGCTTCCGCCAGATTATGGGTAACATAGACAGCGGTGAAAGGCTGACGCGTCCAGAGCGATACCAGATCGTCCATCAGCAATTCGCGGGTCTGACTATCGAGCGCGGAGAGCGGTTCATCCATCAGCATGACATCAGGGCGCACAGCCAGAGCACGGGCAATGGCAACGCGCTGCTTCATCCCGCCGGAGAGCTGTTTGGGATAGGCATCTGCAAAATCTGAGAGACGGGTGCGTGCCAGCACATCACTGATGATTGCATCCATCTCTTTGGCGGATAATTTGTGATCTTCCAGTACCAGCCGGATATTACCGGCAACTGTGCGCCAAGGCAGCAATGCAAAATGCTGAAAAACATAGGTCAGCGGATTGAGAGAGGACGGGGAAGGTTCCCCGACTTGCAGAACCTGACCGGATGTCGGCTGTTCAAGACCGCCGATAAAACGGAGCAAAGTGGATTTGCCGCAACCGGAAGGGCCGATCAGACAGACGATCTGCCCTTGATTGATTTCAAGCGTGATATCACGCAAAACTTCGACCTTGCCGTAATGGTGGCCTACATTTTTTAACAGCAAATCCATGCAGTTTTTACTTCTTCTTGTCAGGGCGGCATAAGAGATTTGCGGGCCCTGATATTTCGCGGAGGGGAGCCGGTTGAACAAAAGAACCGGCTCAGAATAGAAAATCAGATGGTTTTGACGTAGCTGGTGTCAAACAGCATTTCAGGGGTGATGGTGTCTTTTACCATCTTCTCGTCTTTGAACCAGTTGAGCTGTTCAGTGACAGAGGCAAGAGACAGGGCAAGACCCTTGTTGATACGCATTGCGCCATTGACCAGATTGGTTTTGGCCTGTTCGAACGGCAAATCCATTTCCACATATTTATGGGCGATCTTGGCAATCGCATCGACTTCTTCCGCAGAAGCGGTTTTGTCGACCAGAGCCGCATTGTAATCATCAATGGCTTTGGAATAAGCGCGGATGAAAGCTTCGGTTTTCGCCCGTTCTTCCGCAGCATTTTTGGTCGAAGTGAACACTGTTGTCACCTGATAATCCGGCGCAACATCAGACACCAGACCGATCTGCTTGGCTGCACCTTCTGCAATCATCTTCTTGGCAATGCTTGGCTGAATAGCCCATGCATCAATCTGGCCGGAAGTCAGAGCGCCGACAACAGCACCGACTTTCTGCAGCGGGCGCAGGGTGATTTCAGACAGCGGAATATTGTTGGCCTTGGCAATCTTATAAGCCATGAAATGGAAGGACGAACCGGCAGTGGTAATGCCGAAGCTCTTACCTGCCAGATGTTTAGGTTCGGTGAGACCTGCTTCATAGGCTTTGTTAGAAGCAAGAATGATCTGGCCAGCGAGGCCTTTTTCTTCCTGCAGAGAACCGCCGATGACTTTTACCGCATTTTTCTCGGCGAGATTGATCAGACCGCCGCTCATGGCTGTCACACCGTAATCGACATCACCACCGGCAATGGCTACGGCCATTGGCTGTGCGGCTTCAAAATATTTGAATTCCATATCGAGGTTTTCGGCTTTGAAATAGCCGCGTTCCTGCGCGATGAAGCTTGGTGCCTGACTGGCAAGGCGGATAATACCGAGCACGGCTTTAACCTGTGTGCTTTCCGCTCTGGCACTTAAAGAAAAAGGAGCACCCAGCACAGTCATGGCACCGGCTGCGCTGAGCCCTGCGAGAGTCTGACGGCGGGAGAGCTGGAATTTCTGCATCTGTATATCCTTACCAAAAGCGGTCAGGTGTATTGTTATAAGCGACAATATCCGATGATCCGCTGTCCGTGCCCGACGCTTTATTACGCAAAGACATGGAATTTTTTGCAATGATTTCGTGCGTTCTTGTAGAGCAAATTCATCGGGATTTGAAGTTAAAAGCAGTCAGATAGCTGTTTGTTCCTCGTAATTGTGACGGAAACAGCGATTTTAATTGTTGTCCGGCATAAAAATTTTGAATGAGCTTTGTGGTGCAGGGACAGGCATAAAAGATCTGTGAAAGCAGAGTCGTTGCATGCGCTTCTCACCTATGAGCGTGCAAAATGCTGTTTGTTAATATTAAACTGACATTTCTTATCGTGCTGCCCTGTTCGTGAAAATGTTGTTTGGTCACAAGGCAGACTCTGCGATACAAGATTATGTCAGGCGGGCTTTTGCTGGCAAGTCCGGATTTTTCCGGTTGCTATTGCCGCCTATGTCAGCGGGAGCGTTATCGTGTGCGGATTAGCAGGCTATGTCGGGCAGATAAAAACAGATCAGGCGCCGGAGATTTTACTGCGCCGCATGGCAGATGCCGTTGCTCATCGCGGCCCTGACGAGCAGGGCGCTGTTGTTCTGAATGGGGCAGGTCTGGCGCATAAACGTTTGTCCATTGTCGGGATCAGCGACGGTCAGCAACCGATGACAATGGCCGATCAGCGCTACGTGCTGGTTTTCAACGGTCAGATTTTTAATCATGCAGAACTGCGCCGTGATCTGGAAGCACAGGGCGCACAGTTTCGCACCCATAGCGATACGGAAGTGATCCTGCATCTTTATGCCCGTTATGGCACGGATTGCCTTCGCTTTATGAATGGTGATTTTGCCTTTGCTTTATGGGATGTGCAGTTAAAGCGCATGTTCATTGCCCGCGACCGGCTGGGTGTGCGTCCGCTCTTCTACACCCATGCGGACGGGGTGTTATATTTCGCTTCGGAGATCAAGGCATTGCTGCGCGTGCCATCAGTACAGGCGGAGCTCGATCCGGTTGCACTGGATCAGATTTTTACGCTCTGGGCACCGGTTGCGCCGCGCACAGCCTTCCGTAAAATTTATGAGCTTGAACCAGCGCATATGATGATCTGTGACGAAAACGGCATGAAAATGCAGCGTTACTGGACGCTGGATTATCCGGATCGGGATGATGCCGCCGTCATTCATGATGCAGATGCTGCCGCAGAAGAACTGGAAGCTTTGCTGCAGGATGCCACAAATCTGCGTATTCAGGCAGATGTGCCTGTCGGCACTTATCTTTCCGGCGGGTTGGATTCATCATTGATTGCGGCTTTTGCGCAGCCGCTGACAAAAGGTGAATTGCATAGTTTTTCCGTGGGCTTCGAGCAGGCGGATTATGACGAAAGCCGCTACCAGAAAATGGTGGCGCAGGCATTGCATACAAAACATCATTCGATCTCTATCGCGGAAGATGATATTGCAGCGATTTTTCCCGATGTTATTCAGGCTGCCGAAGTACCGCTGGTGCGCACGGCACCGGCGCCGCTTTATCGTCTTGCACAATTGGTGCGGGAAAGCGGCATGAAAGCGGTCTTGACCGGTGAAGGCGCGGATGAGGTCTTTGCCGGCTATGATATTTTCCGCGAGGCAAAAGTCCGTCGTTTTTGCGCGCGGCAACCGCAATCGCACATCAGGCCGCAATTGTTTCGCAAGCTTTATCCTTATTTGCCCGGCTTAAAAGCACAGACACCGGAAACTCTGGCTGCGTTTTTCGGTATTCACGGTACTGATCTGGCGGATCCGCTTTATTCGCACCGGCCGCGTTTTAAGGCGACAAGTGCCGCCAAATTATTTTTCTCCGGCGATCTGAAACGGGAACTCGGCGATTATGATGCGGGTGAGGAGCTGGCTTCCAAATTGCCGGAGCGGTTCGGACGCTGGCATGAGCTGCATCAGGCGCAATATCTGGAGTGTCGTTTTCTGCTGCCATCCTATATTCTCTCCAGTCAGGGAGATCGTATGGCTATGGCGCATGGTGTGGAAACGCGCTTTCCGTTTCTGGATTATCGTCTGTCTGAATTTGCAACAAGGCTGCATCCGTCGCTGAAGCTGCATGGACTGACCGAGAAATATCTGCTGCGCCGTGTTGCAAAACAGCGTGTTCCGGCGGAAGTTTTACAGCGGCAGAAACAGCCTTATCGTGCGCCGGACAGTCATTCTTTCATCGGAAAGGGTGAGAAGGAATATGTCCGCGATCTGATGAGTGAAAACCGCATTGAGGAGAGCGGCTATTTTAACGCTAAAGCCGTGTCTAAATTATACAATAAGAATAAAGAACAAGGTCTGACTGGCTTCCGTGACAATACAGCCTATGTCGGTGTGCTTTCTACACAAATATGGCTGAAAAAATTTACAAGTTTACTGAGCTAGTTCGGAAAATTTAAGAATCCTATAGACTTTACTGTCAAAGTTATGTGTTAAAACAGCGAATAAAGTATAGTATTTTACGGGCTTCATTAGAGTATTCTCAGATTGTTGCTGCGGCAGCTCTGGGAGTGTCAGAAATGATCGAAACAGGATATGAGCATGAGTGATACGATCAAAGACCGCTTACGTGCGTTCATTATTGAAAATTTTCTTTTCGGCGACACGGATTATGCGCTGGAAGATGATGCATCGCTGATCGATAATGATGTGATGGATTCCACAGGCGTGCTGGAACTGATTGCTTTCATTGATGAGGCCTTCGGGATCAAAATGGCGGATGCAGATATTGTTCCGGCTAATCTCGACAGCCTGTCAAAAATCACTGCCTATGTAACTGCCCGCAAAGCTGCCTGATAGCAGGCAATCTGTCCGATGATGCGTATCGAGAACCATCTTAAATTCCATGCACACAATACCGGCCACAAGACTGTGCTGGTAACCGGACAGGTACGTCTTTCCTATGCGGAATTTAATGCCAAAGCCGAGGCTTTGGCGCATAGTCTGCGGGCGCAGAATGTACAGCGCGGGGATCGCGTTGTCATTTTCATGGATAATTGCTGGCAGGCAGCGGTATCGGTTTTTGCTATTCTGAAGGCCGGCGCGGTCTTCACACTGGTGAATCCGTCAACCAAAGCAGATAAGCTCGGTTATATTCTGAACGACTGCACACCCTCTGCTTTGCTGACACAGGCTAAATTATTGCCGGTTGTTGATGAGGCTGAGGCTTTTGCTGCAATACCGGTTTTGATTGCCGTTAAAGGCCCGAGCCGCTCCAAGCGTCCGCATCTGCTATTCGAGACGGCAGTTGAGCTGCAGGAAAATCAGGCTGAAATTATCAGCGGTGGCATTGATATTGATCTGGCCATGCTGATTTATACATCCGGTTCAACGGGTCGCCCCAAAGGTGTGATGATGACACATCGCAATATTGAGGCGGCGGCGACCTCTCTGACAGGGCTGCTGAAAAATACAGCAGATGATATTATCCTCTCTGTATTGCCGCTGTCTTTCAATTACGGGCTGTATCAGTTGCTGATGACAGTGAAGCTCGGCGCAACGCTGGTGCTGGAAAAGTCTTTTGCTTTTCCGCAGGCGGTGTTTGATGTGATGCGCGCTGAGAAGGTAACAGGCTTTCCTATCGTACCGACAATGTCTGCGATTATGATGCAGATGCGTGATCTGATATCCGGTTTTCTGCCCGATCTGCGTTATGTTACCAACACTGCCGCACAATTGCCGGTGCCGCATATCGAGTTTTTGCAACGCGTTGTGCCAGATGCGGAAATTTATTCCATGTATGGCATGACAGAATGCAAACGCTGCACATGGCTGCCGCCGCATATGATCAGCGAGAAGCCGGAATCGGTGGGTATCGCACTGCCGAATAGCGAAGTTTATCTGGTCGATGAACAAGGCGGATCGGTGCCTGTGGGAGAAGCCGGTGAAATGGTGATACGCGGGCCGAATGTGATGCAGGGCTACTGGAACAATCCCGAGGCCAGTGCTGCTGTGCTGAGAAGCGGGCACAATCCGTGGGAAAAGGTTCTGCATACCGGTGATCTGCTGCGTATGGATGCAGACGGATATTATTATTTCGTCGGACGCAAGGATGACATCATTAAATCGCGCGGAGAAAAAGTACCGCCGAAAGAGGTAGAGACTGTGCTTTACACGCATCCCGTTATTCGGGAAGCTGTTGTAGCCGGTGTGCCTGATACAATGCTGGGGCAGGCGATCACCGCAATGGTGACCACTGCAGATGCAGAACTGACTGATAAGGAGATTATCCGGTTCTGCCGCCAGCATCTGGAAGATTATATGGTTCCGGTTTTTGTTCTGGTTACAGATGAATTGCCGCGAACCGATACAGGTAAAGTCAGCCGTCGTCTTGCGGCGGAAATATTGGCCAAACAATACAGGCAGTTTCAGGATGAATAAGATTCAAGAATTTTCTGCACAGACGATGGTGATTGATGCGGAAGCTGAGGTGGAGAAAATCACCGCTGCCTTGCGTCGTCAGCTGCGCGGTCTGCGCCGCCGTGGTCTGGTTGTCGGTATTTCCGGCGGTATCGATTCCAGCGTGAGTACAGCATTGGCTGTGTGCGCTGTAGGTGCGGATAAAGTCTTCGGTATTTTTATGCCGGAGAATGATTCCGACCCGCTGTCACTGGCGCTGGGGCAAAAGCTTGCAGGCACCTTTGGTGTGCAGACAGTGATTGAGGATATCGGCCCTGCCTTGGCCGCTATGGGCTGCTATCGCCGCCGCGATGATTTTATCCGCTCGGTTGTGCCTGCTTACGGAGAGGGCTGGGCATCGAAGCTGGTGATCAACAATGCTTCTGAAAATGGCGGCTATAATATTTCTTCGCTGGTGGTGCAGTCACCGGATGGTCTGCAGGAAAAAATCCGCCTGACACCGGAAGCCTATTTAGGCATTGTTGCTGCTACCAATATGAAGCAGCGCACCCGTAAACAGTTTGAATATTATCACGCGGATCGTCTGAATTTTGCGGTTGTCGGCACGCCGAACCGGCTGGAATATGATCAGGGCTTCTTCGTGAAGAACGGTGACGGTGCGGCGGATGTGAAGCCGATTGCTCATCTCTATAAGACGCAGGTCTATCAGCTTGCAGACTATCTGGGTGTGCCTGCAGAAATCCGTCAGCGTCCGCCGACAACGGATACTTTCTCGCTGGCGCAGACACAGGAAGAGTTCTACTTCTCCCTGCCATATAATCTGATGGATCTTTGCCTTTACGCGCTCAATCACAATATCAGCGCAGCGGATACAGCTAAAGCCACCAATCTGGGTGAAGATCAGGTGCAGCATGTCTGGGCAGACATTGTAGCTAAACGCAAA
>NZ_ANNO01000195.1:0-3624 GCF_000409565.1 Pseudochrobactrum sp. AO18b | reverse complement strand
GGGGGCGGCTTTTTTATCGGTGTTTAAAGCGGATTGGCATAGAGCCTGTTCCAGAATTCTCCGGCAAGGCCGTTCAGTAAGGCTTTTCCTTCAACAAAAGGCGGCAATAAAGCCGGATCCTGCGCCCAGACCATTGTTGAACATAAATGGGTGAAAGCAATGCGTTTCCCGAGCATCGCTTCCATCAGATCCGGTTGTGTGCGTCCGCGAATGGCGACAGCGCCGTTGGAGGCTGCATGATGGATCAGCGTGTCAATCATCTGGCTTGCTGCTTTCGGGTCGCTGAAGAATTCCAGCACACGCGCTGTTTTGCCAGACTCTAAGTGATAGAGGAAAAGGCCGAGATTTTTGCCGGATTTAGTGCCTGCTTTGACCATATAGGCCTTGCCATATTCAGGCTTTTGCACGGCATCTTCCAGACGGTTCAGCAATTGCTCCGTATTCCATTGTGGCCGGCAGGAAAAGCTTTGCGCGTAATGCTGGTAGAGCTCAGCAAATTCTGTTGCATCAATATCCGTGCAGGTCAGTTGCTGAGCCGTTGGCCAATCCGATGGTGTGGCTGACCAGCGCAGGCTTTTGCCATGCATGGCATTGCGTTTGCGATCATCAAATTTGCGGGCGAAGGGTTGCAGCATTGCGAGAGGTTTGAGCTTGCTGCCTGCGATTTCTGTCATGAAGCTGAGCGGGCGAATAATCCGCAACCAGTCAAGGCTGTAATTGGTGAGCTGAACCGCATCCAGTTTTTTCCAGATCGCTGCTGCAACCTCACTGGCTGTTTCGGTTATCATCAGATCATAACCGTCCTTTTGCAGGCTGCGCATCAGTTTGACACCACCCAGAGGATTATGCTGATGATCCTCAACCATCAATGTGCTGACAATGGCGGTGCGCAGTGTTTTATTGGTCGCCTCACAAAAATAATCAAAATAATTCACGCCGAGAAAGCCGCTGACACTGCCGTTTTTATCGAGCAGAACTTTGGAGGCGGGCACCGTCTCTCCGGCAAAACGGATATAAAGCCGCTGAAGATAGGCGATCAGTTCAGCAGACGGTTCCTTGTCGCTTTTTCGGAATATTTTTTGAAAAAGCTTAGCGACTACCGGTATATCCGCTTCTGCTAAGGATCGGATTTCAGTCATGGTCAGTTTATCCCGTCGTTAGAGTCTGACATTCTGCACATTCATCTGCGCATTATACCTGCTCTGCTTCCCGCTTCTGCTGCTGACAGCTGTCGCTTGGCTCTTGGTTGATAATCATACTATGCGGGATAAACCCTTTAGAATCTTTTACTTAAATGTTGGGACTGACGCGCAGAAAATTATGATGAAGATAAACTTGACTCTTTTAATCAAGTTTATTATTCCCGAGGCATAAGAGCCAAACTTACTCTTCAATTGCTGCTTTTCAAAACTTGTCATGATTATGCATGGCAGGACAGACGACGTCTGCCTGCCAAAGGGGGTACTATGTCTGTTGTCAGGCACTGTCTGCGCGCATCTTTCGCCGGTACGATTTTGAGCCTTACGGGTTTGAGCATAACCGGTCTCGGAATTTTTACAGGTATGGCTGCGGCACAGCAGCGGGAAACAACCACACAGGATGCGGCAAAAGATAAAGCTGCGGAGAGTGCCACACAGCTGCAAACAATTACAGTCACCGGTGGTCTGAACGGGCCTTTTGCTCAGGGTGACGGAATATATCGCACACCGGCACCAGTCAGTTCTGTAAGCAGTGATGCGCTGCAGCAGCGTTTTGGCGGCGATCCGCAAGCGGCATTGCGCTCGACACCCGGTGTCTTCACCCGTCAGCAATCCAGTCAGCCCGGCATTGAGGTGAATATTCGCGGGATGAGCGGTTTCGGCCGTGTGAATGCGATGATTGATGGTGTGCCGCAGACATTCCGCAATGTGGCAGGCCATGCCTCATCCGGCGGTACCTTGCTCTATGTGCAGCCGGAACTGCTCGGCGGCATTGATGTGAGCAAAGGTGCCGTAGGAGGCGCCGCCGGTATGGGGACTCTGAGCGGCGCCGCAAATTTCCGTACGCTTGACTTTGACGATATTGTTTTGCCGGGGCGTGATGTCGGTGTGCTGACACGCTGGAAAGCCGGAACCAACGGGTTCCGCGGCTCGGGTATACTGGCAGGTGCCGCGCGTGCCAATCTGAACAATGATAAATCCAGCAATGTCAGTATTCTCGGAGCTTTTGCGCGCACGTCTTACGGTACATTTAAAAATGGTGACGGTGTTTATGTCGATAGCGGGCGCGATGCTACCAACCGTCCGGGTGGCGGGCTGATCAAATTTGAAATTGCACCATCCGCCGAGCATAATCTTAAACTTGGTGCGCGCTGGTATGAGAACCGGTTTACCTATGCCAATTACGAGCAGGATCTGAAGAACGCGTCTTACACGGCCAATTATGCCTATACGCCGGATGATAATGACTGGATCGATCTGAAGGTGAATGCCTATTATAACCGCACCAATATGGATTATGCGGCGACCGGCGGCAGCTATCGCGGGCGTAAAACCGATGATCGTGGCTATGGTTTTGACATTTCCAATACCAGCAAAACAATGCTGAGTGATGATGTACAGCTCAAACTGTTCTATGGCGGGTCTTTTGGCAGCGATGAATATGTCATCAACAGATATCGCGGTGCGAACCCTCCGGGTAGCTTAAAGAAATCCAGCGGTTTTACCGACGCAACTTTGTCGTGGAATATTTTTACGCTGACCGGCGGTCTGCGTTACGATCACTGGAATGTTGAAGGCTATCAGCCTGCCTATGCGGCAGGCACAGGAGATTGTCCTGCTGGCGGACCTGTCTGCGGTAACAAGGATATTGAGCGCAGCAGCGGCAAATGGTTGCCGAAAGTCTCTCTGACCGCACAGCCTTATGACGGGCTGGAGCTATATGCGACCTATGCCCATACTTTCCGCGCACCGACAGTGCAGGAAATGTTCTTCTCGCTGATCCCGATCGGTGCAGGGCTCGGCAGTGGTATTGCCAATAATCTCAATCTTGAGCCGGAATATAGTAAAGGCTGGGATATCGGGGTGAATTTCACAGAAGACGGTTTACTGCGCAGCGATGACAAGTTCCGCCTCAAAACCGGCTTCTTCCACAATTCCATAGAGAATTTCGTCGTCAATGATTTTGTTAATGTGCCTAATCGCGGCCCGACAGCAATGTGGATTAACCGCCCGGGCATTACCAAAATGTATGGCTGGGAGATTGAAGGCAGTTACGATCTCGGCTTTTTCTATACCAATGTTTCTTATACCAAAGCCAAGACGGATCAGCCGATCGGTGAGGGGGCCGGTGCGGGGAATGGTGATGCCTTCATGATACCGGATCAGTATGGCACGCTTGATGCAGGTTTCCGTCTGTTTGATGAAAAGCTGACATTGGGTGCGCAGGCACGTTATTTCGGCAAAAGCAGCTATGCCGGATTTGGTACAGATTTTGGCCAGAAATTCGCACTGCCAAGCTATATTCTTTATGATCTCTACGGTTCTTATAAGCTGAAGGAAAATGCGGAATTGTTCTTCTCGGTTGAGAATGTGGCCAATAAGAATTACCGCGTCGCTGTGTCGGGGCCATTGGGTGAGAATGAAT
>NZ_ANNO01000194.1:0-1790 GCF_000409565.1 Pseudochrobactrum sp. AO18b | reverse complement strand
TGTTTTTTTATTGTTTGAAGAAAAAATTTCACAGTTGCGTCAAAATAGCCAGTACGTCTTTTTTCAATGTTGCCTATGGTACGGGAATAAGGTTCGCTGGCAGCTTGCACATTGATTTTACAGGCTGTTTGAATTTTTCAGTGTGATTATTACACCGAACCATGCATGATGGAGCATCTGCTTCGGATAGGAAATTCTGCGGTGTCGCAAAGTGTATCCCCTTTAGCCCCGTTTAAACATAAAGCTTTTCGCTCTTTATGGACCGCAACGCTTGCTTCCAATCTTGGCGGGCTGATCCAGACAGTCGGTGCAGGCTGGATGATGACGACCATCGCGCAATCCTCCAATATGGTGGCGCTGGTACAGGCCTCCACCACTTTGCCGGTGATGTTTTTCTCGCTGTTTGCCGGTGCTTTAGCTGATAATTTTGACCGCCGCCGTATCATGCTGATTGCCCAATTTATGATGTTGCTGGTGTCGCTGATGCTGGCGATTTTTGGCTATATGGGCTGGCTTACGCCATGGCTTTTGCTGAGTTTTACATTCCTGATCGGCTGCGGCGGAGCCTTGCATAATCCGTCATGGCAGGCCTCGATGGGCGATATCGTGCCACGCTCTGATCTGCCGGGAGCGGTGGCGCTCAACAGCATGAGCTTTAATGCCATGCGCAGTATCGGCCCTGCGATCGGTGGTTTTATCGTGGCCGTTGCCGGTGCTGCTTTTGCCTTTATTATCAATGCCGTTAGCTATATTCCGCTGATCGTTGCGCTGCTGCGCTGGAAACCGCAGGTTACGCAATCCACACTGCCGCGTGAGACCTTTGGTCGTGCCGTTTCCGCCGGTCTTCGTTATGTTTCCATGTCGCCCAATCTGATCAAGGTGATGTTTCGCGGCTTTCTTTTCGGCTTGTCAGCCATTGTTGTGCTGGCTTTGCTGCCGCTGGTTGCGCGTGATCTGGTACAGGGAACGGCGCTGACCTATGGTATTATGCTCGGCGCATTCGGCCTTGGTGCGATTGCCGGTGCATTCACCTCCGGTGAACTGCGCGAGAAATTCGCCAATGAAACCATTGTGCGCGGTGCATTCATCGCTTTTGGTATCAGCGTCTATCTGCTGTCTTACAGTCATTCGGTTATTTTAAGCTGCCTGTTATTGCTGCCTGCCGGTGCGTCATGGGTTTTGGCTTTATCGCTGTTCAACGTGACTGTGCAATTGTCCACGCCGCGCTGGGTGGTGGGACGTGCTTTGGCGCTTTATCAAACTGCTACTTTTGGCGGCATGGCCGCTGGTAGCTGGCTCTGGGGTTCAGTGGCTGATGGTTACGGCCCTGAAACGGCTTTAAGCGTTGCAGCCTTCACGCTGGTTGGCGGTGCGCTGGTTGGTCTGGTGTTCAAATTGCCGGAATTCGACAAGCTCAATCTTGATCCGCTCAATTCTTTTTCCGAGCCGCAATTGCGTCTGGATATCCGTCCGCGCAGTGGTCCGATTATGGTGATGGTGGATTATCATATCGAACATCATAATGTTCATGCCTTTCTGGAAGCGATGGCTGCGCGCCGCCGTATCCGCATTCGTGACGGTGCACAGCAATGGGCATTGCTGCGTGATCTGGAAAATCCGGACATCTGGACAGAGACTTATCATGTGCCGACATGGGTGGAATATGTCCGCCATAATCAGCGCCGTACCTATGCGGATGCTGCGGTATCTGAGAAATTACTGTCGCTGCATAAAGGGCCGGAAAAGCCGCGCGTTCATCGTATGATTGAACGCCAAACTGTGCCTTTGCA